>CAZZPF010000030.1:0-9683 GCA_964655515.1 uncultured Candidatus Saccharibacteria bacterium | reverse complement strand
TATTGCTATATCAAATACGCACGTTTAGTAAAAATAGACTTCAAAGAAGATTTGCTACACTTGATAACAATGATTTTTTAAAAGTAAAAGAAAAACTCGAGGTACTGCTCGAGCTTTCTGTTAATCACCAGAGCCTAAACTCTGGATCGGTGGGTAATCCCAAAAGTACCTTAAGTATAAACCCAGATGAAAATAAGTCAACCCTATGTTACACTTTTCTCATGAACCACCTCACAACCATTACCAAATCAGATGGAAGTAAAGAGTTATTTGAAGAAAATAAACTAATTGAATCTCTTAAAAACGCAGGTGGTAACGCTCAAATTATTGAAAAAATCATAGATCATATTGGTAAGGAAATGCATGATGGTATGACCACAGATGAGATTTATAAACATGCTTTTGAACTATTGCGAAAGCATTCAATGCCAATAGCCATCAAGTATTCTATTCGCAGAGCTCTTTCTGAACTTGGTCCAGATGGATTCCCGTTTGAAAAATATGTAGCAAGAATTTTTGAGGCATGGGGATATGAAACTTTAACAGACCAAACCGTATTTGGAGGTTGTGTAGCCCATGAAGTAGATGTTGTGGCTTGGAATAAACAGAAACTGATAATGGTTGAAGCAAAATTTCATAATGAACTGACTTTGAAGTCAGACCTGAAAGTGGCGCTTTATATAAAAGCTCGCTTTGATGATCTTAAAGCCAATATGTTTAATTATGGTGGAATTGTACGAAAATTAGATGAGGGCTGGCTTATTACCAATACCAAGTTTACTGATCAAGCTATTCATTATGGTCAATGTCAGGGAATTAACATGGTTGGCTGGAATTATCCTCGCACAGGCAATTTACAAAATATTATAGAAGAATTACGACTACATCCATTTACATGTCTAGTTTCTCTTTCTAATGTACATAAAAAGGCACTTCTAAATAAAGGTGTTGTTCTCTGTACAGACATTATTAAATATCCAAAATATTTAAAAGAAATTGGCATGAGACCAGATGAGACTGAAAAAGTTCTTGAAGAAGTAAAAATGGTTTGTGGTATTTAATATTTATGACAAAAACTGAGGAAATGAAGAAAATTCGTGATGAAGTTTTCCTTCTAAAAGAATCACCACTATATAAATATCGCATTGAAAATAAATATTTTCCTGTCATTGGCGAAGGAAGTCATGATTCCAAGATTATGTTTGTAGGAGAAGCGCCGGGTAGAAACGAAGCCAAAACAGGCAGGCCATTTTGCGGGACTGCTGGCAAGATTCTTGATGAATTACTTGATGAAATTGAAATAGACCGCAAAGAGGTTTATGTTACGAATATTGTCAAAGATAGGCCGCCGCAGAACAGAGATCCCTTGCCTGAAGAAATTGAAGTTTACGGACGTTTTCTTGATAGGCAAATTGAAATTATAAAACCAAAAGTTATTGCTTCACTTGGTCGTTATGCTATGGGTTATATCATGAGAAAATTTGATCTTGACCTAGAACTAGAGTCAATCGGCAAAGCTCATGGCAAAGCATATGAAGCAGAAGCATCATATGGTCCAATAGACATTGTTGCTTTATATCACCCTTGTGTGGCAGTATATAATCGTTCAATGATTGATACGCTGAAGAAGGATTTTAAAATATTAAAAAATTATGCAATCAAGTGAAATCCGCACCAAATTCCTTAAATTCTTTGAAAAAAGGGAACACGCTGTCATTCCTTCAGCTTCTCTTGTAACTTCAGATGAAAAAGGCGTGACAAACTCTACTCTTTTCAATACTGCCGGAATGCAACCTCTCATTCCGTATCTACTAGGAAAGCCACATCCACAGGGTAAACGCCTTGTTAATGTGCAAAAATGTTTAAGAACAGTGGATATTGAAGATGTAGGTGACAAAACTCATGCTACATTTTTTGAAATGCTTGGGAATTGGTCACTTGGAGATTATTTTAAAAAAGAAGCCATAAATTGGAGCTATGAATTTCTAACTGATAAAAAAGAGGGGCTCGGTCTTGATCCGACGAAACTTTACATAACAGTTTTTGAGGGTGATAAAAGTGCACCAAAAGATGCAGAGGCGGCGGATATTTGGAAGAATGTTGGCATACCAGAAAATCGTATATATTTCCTACCCGCAGAAAATAATTGGTGGGAAGCTGGTAACAATGGCCCATGTGGTCCTGATAGTGAAATGTTTTATGATATAACTATGAACGGTCTTGGAGATTTGACCCATGAAGAATTTGTGAAAGCAGATGAGCAAAGAAATATTGTTGAGGTTTGGAATGATGTTTTTATGCAATATCAAAAGAAAGATGGGAAAATCATTGGCAAATTGACAAAACCATCTGTAGATACCGGAGCTGGGCTTGAGCGTTTGGCTATGGTTATGCAGGGTGTGGATAATATTTATGATACAGATTTATTGAAATCGATGATGGATAAAATTGAGCAAAATTCCTCCGCAGGATTTCTAAAAGAAAAAAGAATAATCGCTGACCATGTGAGATCATCAAGTTTTATTATTTTAGACGGTGTTACTCCAAGTAATACAGACAGAGGTTATGTTTTGAGAAGATTATTGCGTCGTGCTATTAGATATTCAAAAGTTATAGGTCTAAAAATTAATCTATCCGATCTAGTTGAAAAATCTTCTGTCAAAAATGAAATACTTGGAGAAACAGAAAAATTTAACAAAACACTTGAAAAAGGCCTCAAGGAATTTGAAAGGGGTACGGATGCCTTTACTTTATTTTCGAGTTACGGCTTTCCCTTAGAATTAACTCTTGAACTTGCAAAAGAAAAAGGTATTAAAGTAGATGTAGAAAGTTTTAATGATCAATTCAAAAAGCACCAAGAACTTTCCCGCGCCGGCGCTTTGCAAAAGTTCAAAGGCGGTCTGGCAGACAGCAGTGAAATGTCGGTGAAGTATCACACAGCCACGCATTTATTACATCAAGCGCTTCACGATGTACTCGGCGATGGAGTGATGCAGAAGGGCTCAAATATTACACCCGAACGACTTCGCTTTGATTTTTCTTATCCAACAAAAATGACTGATGAACAAAAAAAGAGAGTTGAAGATATTGTAAATGAAAAGATAAAACAAACTTTGCCTGTAAATAATATTGTGATGTCAAAAGCAGAAGCAGAGAAGACTGGAGCAAGACACTCTTTTAATGAAAAGTATGGTGATGAAATTTCTATATATTTTATTGGTAAAGATCTAAAATCAGCATATTCAAAGGAATTCTGTGGCGGTCCTCATGTAGAAAATACTTCAGAACTAGGAACATTCAAGATTCAAAAAGAGGAAGCAGTTTCTCAAGGAGTGAGAAGAATAAAAGCTATTTTGCAATAAAATAAGCATGGTATAATAATTTATCATGTCAGAACTTTCATTGCTCATAGACATTCAAAGTGGGCTTGTTCGTGGAGCTTTGGTGCTCAATAAAGGTCAGAATCCACCACATATATTGTATGTAGTAACTCGCTCTATTCCAAGAAAAATACATACAAATAGCACTTATATAACAAAGATGATGCTAAACGCTCTTTCCACAGTATCAAATCTTCTGGGAAATGAAGGATTATCCAGAGCAAAAACCCTTGGATATAGTAGGGAATCTTTAAATTCAATAAACTTTATACTTTCATCGCCTTGGATTCTTGCACAATCAAGAAAAGCTCAAGTTGTATTTGAAAAAGATACCTTGATAACAGAGAAAGTGATTCATGATATTGTAAATACAGAACAAAACCAATTGGAAAAAATATTTGAAGAAGAAAATCTAAATAAAGAACTTTCAGCAGATTCTATATTTATTGAAAAGAAAATTTTAGAGGTAAAACTTAATGGCTATAGTGTCAATAATTATGAAAAACAAAAAGCCAGGAATCTTGAAATAACATTTGTTTCAAGTCTAAGTTCTAAAAAGATATTGGAAAAAATACATAATGTCGTAGAGAAGAATATACGCGTTTCGCGCATATATCATAATTCTGCATTATTACTACATTTTATGGCTTTACAATTATTATTTCCACCGAGAGATGATTATATTTCAATACATGTTCACAGTGAGCTTACTGATCTTGTCATTGTTAAAAATTCAATGTGTGATAAACTGGCTTCTTTTCCCTGTGGCACATCAACACTTCTTAGACAAATATCACATACACTAAAGCATTCGGTAGAAACTAGCGATTCACTTTTAACTTTATACCAAAACAATAATTTTGATCATTCAGAAAATAAAAAAGTAGAAATAGCAATTGACTCTATTATTAAAACTTGGCAATCTCAATTCATAAAAACTATTGCTCAAAGAGGTGATATTATAGTATTGCCGAGAACAATATATCTGTCTGCTCATAATTATTTTGATATTTTCAAAAATATTTTAACGATAAACAGTGAGCAACAATTTAATATTATTCCATTTGATCAGAGCTTAGTGGAGTCACATGTTGTATTTGAAAAGACATCAGAAAAAAGCCAACTTATAGGAATGTACGCACTTGCTCTAAAAAATATGATATAGTAGGTTAAATAGTATTATGCTTTATAAAAAAATTGTACAAGATATAGTACCAGCAAAAAAACGATCAATTCGTAATATACCTTTTACTGAATCAGTTATAAATAAAAATCCACTTTCAGTTAAGAAATCTATAGAAAGACAAGATAAAAAGGGGGGGAAAGGGAAAATTAGCAATATATTTATTACTTTTATCATAATTTTTGTTTGCATTGCTATTATTGCTGTAGCAATTTCTCTTTTTTATTCAAAAGCGGTGGTAACCATTACTCCCAAAATCATTCATTTACAAGTTGATGGAACCTTTACTGGTAAAAAGGATCCTAAAGCAGGGGAATTACAGTATGAGGTTATGACTTCCAATTATCAATTAAGTAAAGTTGTTCCATCTACAGACGGGCCTCTTATACAGACTAAAGCAAAAGGAATTGTGGTTTTATATAATGACTACAGTACTACAACACAAAAAATAATAGCGGGAACGCGTTTGTCAAACTCCAAAGGTCTTATTTATAGAACATTATCATCAATAAATATACCAGGGAAAAAAATAGTTTCAGGTAAAATAGTACCAGGAAATATTGAAATTGGTATTGTGGCAGATCAAGCTGGAGAAAATTACAATTTAAAACTTTCTGACCTTTTGGGTGATTTTAAGATTATTGCTTATAAAGGAACAGCAAAATACGATGGCTTTTATGGGCGTTTAAAAACCGATCTTAACGGAGGATTTTCTGGTAATAAAAAGATAATTTCTCAAGAGGTAGAAAAATCGGCTATTACTGAACTAGAATCATCAATTAAAAACAAATTAATCAGTCAATTAAAGACTACACTTCCTCCGGGATATGTCTTGTATGATAATGGATATAGTATTGATTATGATGTATTAAATACTAGTTCAAAAGAAGCCAATTTTGCTGACATAACAATTAAAGGTAACATTTACAGTATTATGTTTGATTCTCAAAAACTTATTGAATTTATTGCTGGAAAAGAAACAAGAAAATTCCCCTCAGCTTCCTATAATATTAAAGGTATTTCAGATCTTAATTTCAAAATAATGAATACTAAGGATGTCTCCCTTAAAAAGGGAACATCAGTAACTTTTACCCTAAAAGGACCTCTTTCAATAATTGGCTCGTTCTCTGAAATGAGCTTAAAAAATGAGCTTAAAGGTTTAAATTTGAGTATGAGTAATTCAGTTTTTATAAAATATCCTTCTATAAGTAATGCGGATGTTTTATTAACACCTTTTTGGATGAGATCATTTCCAAAATCAACAGAGAATATTATACTTGAATATAAAAACGAATAGTGTTATTATAAATAAACGCGCAAATTTGATGGATTCCAATAAAAATAATACGATAAACAAAGTAAATAGCGAAAATACAGTATATGGGCTAGTAACTGAGACATTACCGAATACTTTGTTTAGAGTGAAGATTGATGGTCAGGAGGAAATTGTATTGGCGTATTTAGCAGGAAAAATGAGAATGCACCGTATCAAGGTTCTTATTGGAGATAGAGTTGAATTATTTCTTGATTCATATGGTGGTAGAGCCAGAATTACTAAGAGGTTATAATTTTTTGTTTCATTTAAAAATTCGTAGAGGAAAAAAGAACTTATGAAAGTAAAAGCATCAGTAAAGAAAATTTGTCCGAAGTGTAGCGTAGTCCGAAGAAAGGGCTATGTTTATGTTATATGCAAGGCAAATCCTCGTCATAAACAAAGACAAGGTTAATAAATTTAAATATGCGCATACTAGGTATTACAATTCCCGATAATAAGCGACTTGAAATTGCTCTAACAACACTTTATGGTGTTGGTCGTTCAAGATCAAATTTTATTTTACATAAAGCAAAAGTAGATCATAATATAAAAGCAAAGGACTTGACTGTTGATCAGGAAAATGAAATTAGAAAAATCATTGAAACATTTCAAATAGAGGGGGATCTAAAGCGAGAGGTGGCTTCAAATATAAAAAGATTAAAAGATATAAAAGCTTATCGTGGTAGCAGGCATGCACGTAGACTTCCATCCCGTGGACAGAGAACGAAGACCAATTCCAGAACAACTCGTGGCAATGTTAGAAAAACTATGGGTTCTGGTAGAAAGAAGGAGGAAAAGAAATAATTAAAAGTAATAAAACTATGGGTAAAAAAAGAATTGTCACAAATGAAAAGGAATCAAAAGAATCAGCACCGAAACAGTCCGCTGTTTCGGTGCGAAAACGCCTTGATTCAGCAATTTTACATGTTCAATCAACTTACAATAATACCAAAGTTCAATTGACAGACAAAGATGGTAATGTTATTATGTGGTCTTCAAGTGGTTCACTTGGATTTAAAGGAGCAAAAAAGGGTACTCCTTTTGCAGCAGCAAAAGTGGGTGAAACTCTAGCTGTAAGGGCTCAAGCTCTTGGATTAAAGGAGATTGATGTAGTGATAAAAGGTGTAGGATCTGGACGCGAATCCGCTATTCGCGGTTTTATTTCCAAAGGTGTAAATATTGGGAAAATTAACGATGAGACCCCAGTTCCTTTTAATGGTCCAAAACCGAAAAAACCACGACGCGTATAATATTTTTATATGATAATTGGACCAAAATATAAAATTGCAAGAAGATTAGGAGCTACTGTGTTTGAGAAAACACAGACTCAAAAGTATGCCATTAAAGCTACGCAAAAAAGTCAATCTTCTAGACCTCGCGCGAAAAGTGATTACGGGCTTGGTATGTTGGAAAAACAAAAAGCTCGTTACACTTACGGAATTACCAGTAAGCAATTCGGAAATTATGTTAAGAAAGCTATAGAAAAAAAGGGTAATTCTGGAGATCATCTTATAAATCTTTTAGAAAGCAGATTGGACAATGTGGCACTTCGTAGCGGATTTGCTACTACTAGACAAGGTGCTCGGCAAATGACTTCTCATGGACATCTTATGGTTAATGGAAATATTATCACAATTCCATCATATCAGGTTAAGGTTGGGGATGTCATAGCTATTAGAGAAGGCAGTAAGAAAAAAGGAATTTTTTTGCAATTAGATGAAAGACTAAAGACCCTAAAGATGCCAGCGTGGCTGAAACTTAACTTTGATAAGAAAGAGTTAACTGTTGATGGAGTTCCTCAAGCAAATCAAGCAGAATTGTTATTTAATGTTGGTTCGGTGCTTGAATTTTATAGTCGTTAGAGTTAAAATATTTATTTTTTAATATAATTACCATGCAAAATAATAATATTATTGTCCCATCAAAGCCAAAAATTGTAAGTGAAGAAGGATTTAGTGGTATTTATGAAATTGATGGATTATATCCGGGATATGGTCATACGCTAGGTAATTCACTTAGACGCATTATATTATCATCTCTTCCTGGGGCAGCTGTTATAAAGGTAAAGATCAAAGGTGTAGAACATGAATTTTCTTCAATAGATGGAGTGAAAGAGGATGTCATTGCTCTTTTGCTTAATTTCAAAAGACTTCGCATTAAGCTTATCACAGATGAACCTCAAATACTTATACTAAAAGCTAAAGGAGCAAAGACCATTTTGGCAAAAGATATTGAATATCCCGGACAGGTTGAAATTCTCAACCCCGATCTTCATATTGCCGAACTTACCGATAAAAGTTCAGAATTAGATGTAGAAATTACTGTAGAAAAAGGTCTTGGTTATGTGGCAAAGGAAATTCTCCATAAAGATAGAGTTGACATTGGCACTATTTCTATAGATGCAACATTTACTCCGATAAAAAAGGTGAATTATGAGGTGGAGAATATGCGCGTCGGAGATAGAACAGATTTTAATCGGCTTAGAATCAGCATTGAAACTGATGGAACTTTGACTCCAAAACAAGCCCTTGAACAATCGATTTCTCTAATGATTGTTCAACTTAAGGCTATTGTAGGATTTAAAGAAGAGGATATTTCAATTTCTCCAGAGCCAGATGAAGAAAAAACCTCAGTAGAGCCAAATTCTAAACAAGAGCTTGATGTTGAATTTCTAAAGACCCGTATTGATGCAATCGGTCTTTCACCAAGAACGACAAAAGCCCTTTCAAATGCAAATATAAGAACAATAGGTGGTCTTGCTAGAAAGAAAGAGGTTGATATTCTAGATATAGAAGGACTTGGAAGTAAAGGAATACAAGAAATAAAAAAGGTGCTTTCACAATACAACATTACTCTTAAATAATTATTATGAGACACCATTCAGTTACAAGAAAGTTTGGAAGAGAAAAGCATCAAAGGAATGCTTTGATGCGTTCACTTGCAAGAAATCTTATAAATGAAAATAAAATAACCACAACTCTTCCTAAAGCCAAGGAGCTTAGACCTTTTATTGAAAAACTAGTAACAAAGGCTAAAGCAGGCACTATCGGCTCACGAAGACTTTTGATTTCCAAAATAGGGGGTGTAAAGGAATCAAAGACACTTTTAGAAACCATTGCTCCAAGATATAAAGATAGAAAGGGCGGATATACAAGAATTATCAAAACTTCCAACCGTAAACTTGATGCGACTCCAATGGCTTTAATTGAATTTGTATAATACTAAAAATAAAAAGCTATGATTCACACTATAGATGCACAAGGTAATAAATTGGGAAGAGTTGCTAGCGAAGCGGCTTGTTATCTAATAGGAAAGAGAACGGTCACATTTTCTCGAAATAAAATTTCAGCAGTACAAGTAAAAATTATTAATACAAATAAAGCTGTATTTGATTCAAAAAAACTTAATGATAAGAAATATGTAACTTTTACGGGATTTAGAGGTGGACTTTATACAGAAAAGCTTTCAGAGCTTATTGCAAGAAAGGGTACCAAGGAAGTATTTGAAAGAGCCGTTTACCGCATGCTTCCATCAAATAGTCTTCGTAAGAAATTAATGAAAAATTTAACCGTAATAGAATAAAGTCAGAATAATTATGATCGCCACCAAAACAACAGATAGATACATAGAAGCAATCGGTCGCAGAAAAACTGCTTCTGCAAGAGTGCGTATAGTTCCATCAACAAAGATGTCATATGATATAAATGGTAGAACCGTAGAAGCATACTTTCCAACAAAGGAATTACAAACGATTGCTATGGAGGCTTTTGCTGAATCAAAATTATCTACTACAAAATTCACGATA
>CAZZPF010000029.1:0-6123 GCA_964655515.1 uncultured Candidatus Saccharibacteria bacterium | reverse complement strand
CTACCAATTTATATACATCTGTTTTTTGGGAGTTAATCTCATCATTTAAATGATTATATTCAAGTATTTCTTCAGAAGTTGCCTCACCATACTTTATTAAATTTTTTAAATCATCAACTCTTTCTTGCAGAGTTGCGATGTTTTTAACTTTATCATTTATTTCTGATTGGGTTTGTAATGAAGCTGATTCTAAGTCTATACCTAGTTGAGTTTTAAAAACATCTACTTCATTTAAACTCTTAGTATCAATTTTAATTTCCGGTATAGAAGTATTTATCTCCACCAACCGTGGATCTATGGTTGCTAAAATTAAATATGAAGCCAATACACCCAAAAGACCCCAAGCAGCGTTTTGTATTTTTGTTTTACCATCTGACTTAATGAATGGCACTTCGCTTGTCATATAAAGAAATCCTCCCCAAATAACCATAACCACAGCTAGAAATGCCGCCAATGCTATAGAAAACTTAAATACATAGCCAATATAGCCATCTAAACTTATTTCAGTTATTGTTTTTCCAGATGATCCACAATTACCATTTCCCGTTCCCTCAATACAGGGCAACGGTTCAAGAAGGGTATATTTATCATTGGCTACTTGAGCATGAGAAACTAACCCTGAAGTTAGAAAAATTGATATTAAAATATAAAATACTAATTTTTTCATATTTAAAATGTTACATTTTGATCTTGTTGAACTGGTTTTTTATTAAAATACACAGTAAATTCGCCCCTTGCTCCCTGTAAAATACTTGAAAGATTTCTAATATCAAGATTTATATTTGAACTTCCCTCTTGATCACCTTTTGTTCTGATTGTAATACTTTTGTTTTTTGAAAGATCAGATTTTTCTATATTATTTATTGACCATACATAAGAAATCTGATTATTAAAATTAAAACCAAAAGGAATAGAAATTACTTTCATCTCACTATTTTTCAAAACAACTCTCCCAAACAATGCTTTATTAAAAAATATACCATAAAGAGGATCCTCTTCATAAAATGATAGCGATGGCTCAGTGGGGTCTAATATAATTGTAGCTACAGTACTCTGTTGTTCGTCTTTTGTATTAACCAGAACATTTATTTCTAATTGTTTAGGAATATCTCCTCCCTCAATATCAACACTTTGTTTTCCATATCCAGAAGCACCGTCAATGTTTTTACCATTTATTTTCCATTTATATATCAATGTACCGGGATTTATTTCTTTAGTTCCATCAGATGAAAGATGCGGAATGGCAACTATATGTAATGAGTTTTGATACACAAAAGGACTTTTTCCTTTGAAAAAAGCCGGTACATAGCCCCTTGCTTCCCATATCATATCTACAGACCCAGATTTTATTGACACTGTTTTTTGAACACTTCTTCCTTCAGATGTTTTAATTAAAACATTTATTATAAGAGTTAAACCAAGTTTTGGAGCAGGAATAGAAATAGATTTTATGCCTAATCCTTGACTATATACTTTCCCTCCCACGCTCCAAATCATGGTGGCAGATGAAAGATCAGTATTATAACTTTCAATAGATATAGAAACATTTTGACCAGGAGATGGGTTTTCTGGATTTATATTTACTGTAACACCGTCAATTGAACTAGGTATTTGAGCATGCGTTGTTAGTGAAAAAGCGCATAGCATTAGAGCAAATATTGATATTTTTAACATCAATTTCATTCTCTATATTTTAACATACTTTATATTTTTCTAGGCAATCTTTGACCGTTTTGATTAAGGGGTACATTTTGAATTCTAGGTGCCGTAATACCAGGTTTTTTTTGCAAAGGATTTAATGAAATCCCAGTTTTATCTTCTATTCTTGTCATAACAATAATTGCTATTATTCCAGCAAGAATTCCAGGAAGCCATTGAACAGCAGGTATAAGCTCTATAATTATAGAAATAGCCATAGTTGCCAATCTTTTTCCATTTATAAGACCCATACCGATTTTCCAGAAATATATAGATGCCAATACCCAGAAAAACCATCCAAGAAAATCACCAACAAAAGGAATAAGTGTAAGTAAATCAAAAATTCCAGCAAGCACAACAAGTACTATAATAGCCAATATTCCTATTCTATATTTCGGTTTTTCTTCCATAATTATTTTGTTGTACTACCCATACCTTGCTGTGACGCTTCAAGATCCTGTTTTGCCTGCTTGATGGCGAGTACTTGGGCAGGATTTGTGGTAATGATCTGATCTTCTGTATAAGAAGCCACAACTTTCAAGGCCACATGTTTAAGCCCTACAAAGAATATTCCTTCACCAACATCAGATTCAAGAAGTAGATATTTTTCTTCATCAGTGAGGTTAAATGTTCTCTGAATATTATCTATAGATGAAGGCGATTGTTTTAAAAGAATTTGAATAGAAGAGTTGGTAATAATCGGTAATCCATAAGGAGATTTTAGAAAATCATCAACATCTTGAGTAATAGTTGCAAGACCAAGGTAATATTTTCTTCCTCTTTTTGCTAAACCAAGCAGGAATGAAGCTGTATCTTCTGATTTCATCATCCACCATGCCTCATCTATTACTAACAAACGCTTACGAAGATTTTTACGAATGGCATTCCATATATAGTGAGTTACTATATACATTGCAACAGGTTTTAGCTCATCTTCCATATCACGAAGTGAGAACACAACAAATTTTTTATTTATATCCACATTTGATGGACGATTGATAAAACCAGACCATGTGCCTTTTGTATATTTACTCAATCTTTCTACTAATGACTGTGCACCCTCCATACCTGCTAATACAAGCTCAAAATCGGATAAAAGTGGCGGTTCAACATTTCTAAAATCTGATTCTGGTGAAATGTCTTTTAATGCGTATGTTTCTGTGATAGCTCTATCAATAATAGCGTCCTCTTCTTGGCTAAGTCCTCCAAGCATAATACGAAAAAGTCCTACAAGATTTATAATATTTGAACGCAAGACATCTGCTGCAGATTCGTCTTCCCTTGGAATAGGAAGATCAAAAGGATTAATACGATGCTCTGAATTCAAAGAAATATTGAAATACTTCCCTCCAGTGGCCTCGGCCATATATTCGTACTCTTTTTCAGGATCAATAACAATAACTTCCGTATCAAACATCAAAGTACGAAGAATTTCAAGTTTAGTACAATATGATTTGCCCGAACCAGCTTTTGCAAAAGTTACAGAATTATAATTTTCCAGTAAAAATCTATCAAAAAGAACTAAAGAGGAATTGTGACGGTTTATTCCATAAAGAATTCCTTTATCTGATGTAAGATCAAATGAAACGAAAGGAAAAAGACTAGATAAAGGTGAAGAATTGAGCTTTGAATGTACAGATAATTCGTCAGTTCCTATGGGTAAAACACTTTTATATCCACTTTCTTGTTGAAATAATGCCGGCTTAAGATATACAAGCTTTGATTCAAGAATAGATTTTATTTCGGATTCTATTTTATCTAGATCATTGCTATTGTCTCCAAAAATTGTGATATAAACACCAACATCAAAGATTTTTTCTTGTGCCTGCATAAGGTTATCACGCAATGCTTCCAGATCTTGATATGCCGTATCAAGCATTGGATCTCGCACAAGCCCCTTATCCTCTCTTTGTGAGATCTGGCTTTGTACTTCTGCCACCTTTTTTTGGAAATGTCGCAGAATTTTTGCTGTATCTACTGGATGAATAAATATGGAAATATTGAAAATCTTATCAAGATTAATGATGGGCGCGAACCAGCTTTCTGTCAGAAATCGTGGATATGAAATAACAAAAAATGTTCTAGCCACCTTTTCACCCAGGTTTATTTCTTTGGGGCTTATCTTCAAAGCTGAAGGAGCAATGACATCTTTAAGTTCAAGAACACCCGCCTCATATATTTCTTGAGGCATCAAAGAAATGATTGGCGCTTTCTCTTCCTTTTTTCCTAATAATTTTCCAAAAAGACTCATGTTTTTAATTTATTTTAATTTATCTGAATGGGCTTTTCTGTTTCTCCCGGATTAAATATCTTATAGTACAATTCTACCACCTCTTCAGTTCCAAGTTCTGCTACTCTGACACCACAACGCACAAGGCCTTGTTCTACCACCCCCACCCTTTGTTCAAGTTGACTCCTATATTCTTCAAATTTTTCATTTTCTAAAACTTTATCTCGCGGTTTTCCTCTATTTATAAACGAAGAAATAGGATTTTTGCTTGCCGTAATCATTGGTGGGGTATATGGAATGATAATAAAGAATCCTTTAGTCATGATACTGGTATTTTCTACAAAAGTTTTAATAAATTCAATATATTCTCTGGTTTGAATTTTCATTAATTCACTAACTTGCTCCTTGTACCTTTCTTCTAAAAGGGCTATATATGGCCTTATATCTAATCTTTTTGATTGAACAAAAATCTGTATGGAAAAATCTAGAGAATTAAGAAAATTTTGAAATTGTAAAATAATAGCGCTTTGTTCATCAGATGATTTAAGGGCAAAATTAAGAGACGATGCCAAAATAATAGACCTCATAGAACTATCTTTGAGTATAACAATACCGTCCCTGATTTCTTGTATTGGGACGAATTCTTGTGTTGTTTTTGATAATGTTGCCATATCTATTTTTGGTTTTTATTGCTGTACATGCTTTCTTTTATATCAAGACTCCATGTTAAATCTTTTAATTTACTGTCAGACATTTTAGGAACCATTATACCAGCATATTCTTTGGCTTCTTGCACCGCATTATTGGCTTTTTTGTTTGGCACTTTTTTCCATATAAAAAGCTTAGCCGAAGTATAATATTTAAATGCTGCTTCTACTACAAAGATAAATGGCTTATTATTTATCTTATAAAATGCTAATGCTGATGAGAATGCCATAACTATCAGTATTGGTATAAAAGAATATATCAGTGAAGGTAAAAACTGATAAATTGCAAATGATAACCCTGCTCCTCCAGCCATATATATAAACTGCTTTAGTGTCAGCGGTCCGAAAATTTTATCTTCTACTTCAATGAATTGAGGAACCTGATATCGCATGAGTTTATTATACTATACTTAGACCTCTTCCCTGTAAGGATCGGTTGAATAAGGTCTCTTTTTATCTTCCACCTTTTTTGTTTCTACATTTGGTAAATTGTTTACTGGAGTAGTTAGTAAATGATCAACTAAAGGAATTGCCCGATCCTCAATGTTTTTAAGTAATTCTTCTCTGTTAATGTTGGTTTCTTTGTATTGAGGTGATGAACTTGGTGTTGTGTCATTTTCTAGTGTAAACTGCCCCTCTTGTTCTAATGGCGAGGTGTTTGGTGCGATTGGCAGGTTTAATGGGGGTGGTGAAGTGAGGTTGGGTATTTCAGATTTTGATTGTGGCATTGTTGGAATGAAGATTACCTCCGATTCCACTTCTTGCTCTTGAAGTGTTCGTAATGATGTTCTTATGTTGTTAAGTATCTCATTATTTATATCTTCAGTAATTGATAAAGCTATATTTCTTGGAATCTCAAGTGCTTTTTGAACATTATCTAGATAATTTTCTGTTGGCTCTAATCCAAGCATAACTAAAATAGTTTCTGTCTGAAGGGCCCCATTTTGATCTACATGTAGATTATATTTCTCTGCAATTGCATTAAATTTTGAAGCAAGATCATTACTCTTAATTGCCTGTTGAATATCCTCAGGCAATTCTTTGTATCTGTCTTTAATAATTTGTTGAATGTCCATAGTATTTTGTTATGTCTTTGGTTGACTGCTTGCAAGAGCATTAATGGCGTCGAGAAGCTTAGCATTTTCATTTTTATTATATTCTTTCCTAATTGCTTCGGCAGCACTTTTACTAGCTTTCATTGTCAGTGGATTTCTGTCTTTTTCAAGTTCAGAAGCGAATCCCTCTACTTTCGTTGCTTTCTGGGCCTTTTCATATGTTCCTTGATGTTCCTTACGTCTTGCTTCCTCATAATTCTTTCTATCGTTACTTCCTCTTCCAGCAAGTTTTGCTTTAGCTTCATCAAGTTCTTTTTTCTTTTTGATTTCTAATGGTCCTCCAAGAATTGTTGCATCATCATATTCTTTTTGCGCTCTCGCAACTTCTCTATTTATTTCAGCGGTCTCAGTGTCCCAAGCCATTACATCAGAG
>CAZZPF010000028.1:0-4184 GCA_964655515.1 uncultured Candidatus Saccharibacteria bacterium | reverse complement strand
GAAAAGATAATAATTAGTGGCAAAAATTTCTTGAACCCAGACTCAGGCTGGGGAGTATTATCAATACGAGTCGCCCCAACGGGGGCATGATGGTCGCAATAATAGTGAATTTTATTTTCTCTATCAGGCTTCATAAAACTCGCATCCATTCTACATTTTTCACAAGTGTTTTTCATCCCAGTACTAAAATTTTAACTAATAATCTTCATCTTTAAGTCCCGTAATCAAAAATTTAGTACGGGACAAGTATTATTTAAATTATAAAACTCTTAAGCCTATTTCAGAAACCATTATTCCATTAATATGATCAATTTCTTGATATATTGCACTTGGTCCTTTCAAAATCTTTTCGCAAAAGTTTCCAGTGAGATTTTGGTATTTTACTTTTGTCCACAAATATCTTTTCACTAGATAATATTTTTTAACATCAAAACTATAACATGTCTCAACGTGAGGAAATGAAAATCTTTTTTTTATCAAAATTGGATTTACTAAAATTTCGTATTCATCTTTACTTTTTCTTAACGCGATAATCCGTTTTGAATATCCTATTTGATTTGCGGCAAAACCCAACCATCTATTCCACCATTTTGACACTGATTTTATTACAAATAAAAGCTCATTAGCAATTTGTTTAGCTTCTTCAAAATCGGTGACAAATTGACATTTTTCATGCAGCAAGGTATTTGGTTCTTTTATAATTTCTCTCATTGATTTATGCGTTTAACTCTGACTCGACCCTTTTAAGTAATACCGCATTCGTCGCGACAATTATTGAAGAAATACTCATAAGTAGCGCCGCAAATTCCGGGCGGAGCATAATGCCAAAGCTTGGATACAAGATTCCACCAGCAACTGGTATAGCAAGAACATTGTATATTGAAGCCCAGAAAAGATTTTGTTTCATTTTTCGAACCGTTGCTTTACTTAACGTGATTGCCCTAAGTATATCTAGTGGGTCAGATTTCATCAGTACAACTTTTGCTGTTTCAATCGCTACGTCCGTGCCTGCACCAATGGCAATGCCGACATCAGCTTGAGCTAGCGCCGGCGCGTCGTTAACACCATCTCCAACCATTGCTGTGAATTTTCCTTCTTGTTGTAACTTTTTGACATAGCTTGCCTTATCTTCCGGCATCACTTCAGAAAAAACTTTTTCTATGCCAATTTGACTCGCTACTTTCTCTGCGGTCATTTTATTATCTCCGGTAATCATAGCGATTTCAATACCTATCTTTTTTAATCGTTCCACTGTTTTTATAGCATTGGGCTTTATTGGATCAGCTACTCCGATAACAGCTTTAACAATCCCATCGACAGCAAGGACCATAATGGTTTCTCCTCTTTCTAAAAACTCATTTATTTTTTGTTCTAATGTGCTAAGAGAAACATCACTTTCCTTCATGAGCTTAATCGTTCCGATGAGTATCATTTTTCCTTCCACAACAGCTTTCACTCCGAGACCAGATAGATTTTCAAATCTTTCCACTAACTCTGGTAATACAAGATTTCGTTTTTTAAGTTCTTCAAGCACAGCTCCTGCCAAAGGATGAGACGACTTTGCTTCTACTGCACCAACTAAACGAAGTGCTTCATTTGCGTCGTATCCATCTGCTGTAGCTATATCGGTCACTTTTGGTTTTCCGAGAGTTAATGTACCTGTTTTATCTAATACGATTGCTTGGATTTTTGATACCTGCTCGAGTGTTGTAGCATCTTTAATTAAAATATTGTGTTTTGCTCCGAGACCGGTACCCACAGCCACAGCTGTTGGTGTAGCAAGTCCGAGCGCATCAGGGCAAGCGATGACAACTGTGGCTATGGCAAAGGAAAGGGCTAGAAGAAGCGGTGAACCAATTATAAAATACCAAATTAAAAATACTAAAAGACCTGACCCAACAGCTACGATAACCAAGTATTTTGCAAACTTGTCAGCCAGTCTTTGACCTGGTGCTTTTGAATTTTGTGCTTCTTCAACCATAGCCACAATTCGAGCAAGAGCAGTGTCTTTGCCAATCTTGGTTGCTTTGAATTTGACTGAACCTATGATATTGATTGACCCGCCGATGACTTGGTCTCCAATTTTTTTGGTTGTAGGAAGCGATTCCCCAGTAACCAAGGATTCATCAATGGCAGTTTCTCCGAGAGTAATCTCTCCGTCAACTGGAACCTTGTCTCCAGGTTTAAGAATAATAATATCCCCAAGCTCTATTTCCGAAGTAGAAATAAGTATTTCCTTACCATCCTTGAAAATCCTGGCCTGTGGAGGTACGAGATTGAAAAGCGCTTGGAGTGCATCTGTTGTTCCACGACGAGATTTCATTTCCATCCAGTGACCAAATAATACAAAAGTGATAAGCATGGCGGCCGCTTCGTAGTATGAATCGGCACTACCAATCAAAGTAAGTAATACACTGAAACCATAAGCTGCAGTAATACCAACAGCAATGAGTACTGCCATATTGAGCGTTTTGTTTTTAAGCGCAAAATATGTTGAATATAGAAAAATCCATCCGGAATAGAAAAATACTGGTGCTGTTAAAATAAAAAGAAACCACGGAATCGGTAGCGGAGACAGAAGATTGAGTCCAATAAAATTCGTCCCAAGTGGCGAGTAGAGAATAATTGGAATGGTTAAGAGAAATGAGAAAAAGAATTTATTTCTAATATCTATTTCCATGAGCCGTGCCATCTCTCTACCAGCAAGACCCGTATGATACATGCCCATAGTCATGGACATGCTCATCTTAAACTTTTGCCAAAATCCCATTTTAGAGACATTACCCATCATGTGCCCGGCATGAGTGCTGGAATCTTTTTTTGGGTCTGTTTTCGTTTCAGTCTTAACAAGCCTCATGCCGCACTTGGGGCAGTTGCCCGGTTTATCCGAAACCACTTCTGGATGCATAGGGCAGGTGTATTGCTTGTTTATATGCTCATTATGATCCATACTTTTTAATTGATTAAATAATCTCTCCGTGCTTCTCCAGCATCATGTGGTGAATCGTGGCAACTTGAAGCCAGATTGCCACGACAATGAAAAATAATGCTGAACTGCCGCCCATAGACATGTAGCCCTGACCGTACCCCATCATTCCAGAATCTGTTCCCGACATCATTCCTCCGCCCCATACACCAAAGAATGCGAGGACTCCGATGAATCCAGATATAACACTAGCAACATGTAATACTTTTGATAGTTTCATATTTTTGAATTAAATTGATAATATTTCAAATTTACTTGTGAGCTAAAGTATAAACCCTGATTAATTCTTTGACAGCTTTCTCAGCATCTCCTTTATTGTGTTTCATTTGGTGCTTGACGTGAGAGCGAAGATGATTTTCCAAGAGAAAGCTGTCGAGGCTTTTGAGCGACCTTTGAATAGAGAGGGATTGTTCGAGTAGAGTGGGACAATACACTTCTTCCTCAATAGCCTTGATGAGACCGTCAAATTGACCTTTGAGGATCTTCGCTCGATGGAGAGCGCGACCTTTTAATTTTTGATCTATAGAGTGATGCATATGTTTTGATAGTTTCTTAATTATTTTATCGACTTATTTATAGGGTATACCCCCATACCCTATTTGTCAAATTACAACCTGTGGATAAGTTCTTATAGATATCCTCAATTCGACCAGAATGACTCCTTCAAGAGTGGCAGTCTTTGCATTCTGATACATTGTCAAGTTTATTTGACATTCTAATATTACTCAAGGTACAATAAGAACAATCTCATGTATGTATGCAAGAAATAATTTTAAATCAGGTTTACGAATTGCGTTCAAAGACCAGCATTACCCAAGAAGCGTTGGCCGATGCGCTTGGGGTAACGCGACAGACAATTATTGCCATTGAAAAGGGAAATTATACTCCCTCTGTTCTCTTGGCTTTGAAAATAGCAAAATTTTTCTCCGCCGGGGGCGGATCCCTGCCCGTCCGGCAGGCGGGCGCCTCTGGCGGAAAGAAATCAATATCCGTCGAGGATATTTTCCAAATCAAATATTCACCCCGTTAGATACTATTTTACTAACGAGAAAATAATTTTAGATTACAATAATTTAAATAAAAATATGGACTTAAATAAACAAAATTTATCTAGCGGGGTGAAAAATAATTTTCTACAAGAAATCTTTGTCTCACTAGCACTCATTGTGTTACTCGTTTTATTTCTTAATCCTTTTGA
>CAZZPF010000027.1:0-2519 GCA_964655515.1 uncultured Candidatus Saccharibacteria bacterium | reverse complement strand
GGCGGCGGAATTAGAGAGGTTGAACATCCCTCTTATCAAGTCTGGTCTTACGCTACACTTCTTGAAGATTTTAATAGTGGGGTTCAGGAAAGACAGATTTCTATTGAGCCATGTGCTTATCTCCACAACTATCAAGAAGATAGTATTATGAAGAATGATTTTTACAAGGAATACATAGAAAAAGCACCGGTTTTTTTCAAATTAGATGCTGTTAAACTCCAGGACTTCATTAAAAAATTTGTAAAATACGGAGACAATAAAGAGGCATTGTATTGTATTGAAAATGGGAAAATAAAACCATCAAAAGCTCTTGCTGATAGCCTTGCGTCAATGCTTAGTGGTAACAAGGAATTTATATTGATTGATGATCAAAAAATTGTTTATGAAACAGCTTTAAAGTTTGCCAAAGAATCTACTGAAACAAATAAAAATGTTTATATAGTTGAAGGTGGTCCGGGAACGGGAAAATCTGTTGTCGCTATTAATCTACTCTCTGAATTAACTAGTAAAGGTGATAATGTAAGATACGTTACAAAAAATGCTGCGCCAAGAAAAGTATTTGAAGCAAAATTGGCTGGTGTTTTTACATCAACACGAATAAGAAATTTATTTTCTTCATCAGATATTTTTTATAATGCAGAAGTAAATTCTTTTAATACTTTGATTATTGATGAAGCTCATCGGTTAAATAAGCAAGGTGGTTTTTACGGAAACGTTGGAGAAAATCAAATAAAGGAAATTATTAATGCATCAAAATTTAGTATATTTTTTATTGATGAAAATCAACGGGTCACAACAAAAGATATTGGTAGAAAAGAGCATATAAAAGAGTGGGCTAGGAGTTTGGGTGCATCTATACACGAGGCAGAGTTGCCCTCACAATTTAGATGTAATGGGTCGGATGGTTATTTAGAGTGGCTTGATCAAGTGTTGCAAATCAGAGAAACAGCGAACGAGACACTGAATGACATTGATTATGATTTTAAGGTTATGGATAAGCCTGGCTTGATTCATGAAGAAATAATCAAAAAAAATAATATAAATAAAAAATCTCGCATGGTAGCAGGTTATTGTTGGAAATGGATTAGTAATAATGAGCCAGAATTAAAAGACATTGTTATAGGAGATTACTCGGCCACATGGAATTTGAAACAACACGGGCAGGCTTGGATCATTCATCCAGATTCTGTGCGTGAGGTTGGTTGTATTCATACATGCCAAGGTTTGGATTTGGATTATGTAGGTGTAATTATTGGACCGGATTTAATTGTTAGAAATGGAAAAATTATTACAGATGGAACGAAAAGAGCATCTACCGATAGAGCATTATGGGGACTAACTCAGCAAATAAGAAATGGCGAATCAGATGCTCTGGCTACAGCTGATTTGATAATAAAAAATACCTATCGCACCCTCATGACACGTGGGATGAAAGGTTGCTACATCTATTGTACTGATTCAGAGACACAGGAATATTTTAGGAGTAATCTAAAAGCGGCAAACAGAAGCACTGGTGGCTATGGAGATATACCTGATGGTATTTCAATTAGTAGCGATGCTAATTAAATATGAAAAAAGATGAAGTAAAAAAACAATCTAATGAAGGTCACCGAGAAAGATTAAGAAATAAATTTTTGCAAGGCGGACTTGATGGGTTTCTCGACTATGAGATTATCGAGTTACTTTTGACATTTGGAACGCCACGTAGGGATTGTAAACAACCAGCAAAAGAAGCAGTTGCGAAATTTAAAGGACTGATTGGCGTACTGAATGCCTCACTTGAGGAATTACAGCAGGTAAATGGTATTGGGCCATCTAATGCGATCGGAGTTAAATTATTTCAAGAAATATCTAAACGATATGCTAAAGAAAAAATTACACCACATATCCTACTCGATTCACCTCAACTAGTCTTTGAATATTTAAGAGAAAAAATTGGAAAGGAAAAGAAAGAACATTTTACTATCATATGCCTAGATATAAGAAATAATTTGCTTGTGGATGATGTCTCAATAGGCACATTGAGTGCGAGCCTAGTACATCCACGTGAGGTATTTAAAAAAGCTATCTTAAACAATGCATCTCATGTCGTAATAGCGCATAATCATCCCTCTGGCAATCCGTCACCATCCGAAGAGGACATTTTAACAACAAAACGATTAGTTGAGGCAGGTAAAATTTTAGGCATTGCTGTCATTGATCATATTATTGTTACACAAAATGATTTTGTAAGCTTAAAAGAGGAGGGCGTTATCCACCAAACGATTTAAGTGATTGAGAGAGCATAAAAGTTAATTATGGAAATCGAATCAAAACAACAAATTCTTGAACGGCGGAAAGAGATCGAGCAGGAGCTCGTGGATATGCTCAAAGAAACCGAGAGTGATTTTATGCTGGATCATGTCCGGGATGCTATTTTTCACGAAGAAGACAACGACGACATGATGAAAGTTGTGGCCATGTTTGACCGTGGCGGAGATGCTTCAGAATTAAGCAATGTGCTTGAACTGGTAACTGAT
>CAZZPF010000026.1:0-3399 GCA_964655515.1 uncultured Candidatus Saccharibacteria bacterium | reverse complement strand
CTTCTGCAGAAAGGTTGTCCTTGTCAGCGCGAGCTTATCATAGAATAATCAAGCTTTCTCAAACAATCGCCGATCTTGATGGCTCAAAAGAAATAAAAAGAGGGCATTTGCTGGAGGCGTTGCAATACAGACAGAAGCAGTTTTGAGAAGCAAAATTCAGATAAATTGCGGTGAGGAAGTCTTTTATTTTGAGCTTGCGAACAAATAAAAGAGCTTCCGAGCGCAAGTAATTTATCAAATTTTTTCCAGAAGCATGACTATCACTGAAAATCAAAGTTTGAAAGAATTTACAACATTCAAGATCGGGGGACTTGCCCGGTTTTTTTGTGTTGTGAAGAATGAAGACGAGCTCATAGAAGCAGTCGGTTTTTCTAAAAAAAATAGAATACCCCTTTTTATTCTCGGTGGCGGGTCAAATATTTTGATTTCTGATAAGGGATTTCAGGGTTTAGTCATAAAGATGGAAATGAGGGGAATTTCATATAAAGAAGACGGAGATAAAGTGAGTGTTACAGTTGGTGCTGGTGAGAATTGGGACCATTTTGTGGCAGAAACAATTGAAAAAGGTTTATATGGACTTGAGAATCTATCACTTATTCCGGGAACAGTTGGAGCGACACCTATACAAAACATCGGTGCATATGGTAGTGAAATAAAAGATACCCTTGAAAGTGTCTATGTTTTGGATGTCAAAAAAGACCAGTATAAAATTCTAAAAAATTCAGAATGTAAATTTGCCTATAGGCACAGCATGTTCAAAAAAGAAAAAAGCCGATATGTGGTAATTTCTGTTATATTTAATTTAAATAAAAAAGGCAAGTTAAATTATCAATATAAAGACCTTAAGGAATATTTTTTAAAAAGAAATATACAAAATCCCACTCTAAAGCAGGTTCGTAATGCTGTTGTAGAAATTCGTACTGAAAAATTACCAGATGTGGCACGCATTGGCACTGCCGGTTCATTTTTTAAAAATATTGTCGTTTCCGAAGCCAAAGCCCATGAATTAGTAGAAAAATTTCCTAAAATTATTCTTTATCCAGTAAATGATAAAAAGGTTAAGGTGCCATTGGCTTGGATTCTAGACCATGTTTGTGGATTTAGGGGTGTCAGAACTGGCAATGTCGGTGCCTACAAGAATCAAGCATTGGTCATTGTAAATCATGGAAATGCTACGGCACAGGAGGTCACTGATCTAGCCCAAAAAATGGTTGATGCTGTATACGAAAAAACAGGTATAGAGATTGAACCAGAGGTGGAGTTTGTTGAGTAGCACTTGACTATAAAATCAGATTTGCTATTATTTAGAAATAAAAGGATTGTGAAATACTGTTCTGACAAGTGGAAAGGCTCACCACAGCACGAGTGATCGTGACTAATGAGGAAATGGTGGGGTTACTCCCACAGCCACCCCTCCAGAATAGTATCTCGCAATTCTTTTGCTTTTTTCAGATATGCTTTGTCTTTTACTTCAAATCCACCATGAGTAATGCGGATTTTATTTTCATCAAGAAGCACTTCTACTATTGAAATAGCAACATTCTCTAATTTACCGACATATAAATAAGAGTTATTTGAGCCCCTAGTAAAATTCGGTAGGATTATTTTTGGTTTATAAATAATCTCCACTGTTTGTGACGGTGTAAGTCTCTTTGTTTTGCTCGAGTCATTTCTGGTAATGAGAAAATGTTTTAAGGCACCGCGATCATATATTATTGGTATTCCATATTTTAATTTGTGAATACCAAGTTTGTGAATATATTCAATCTCAATATTTCCTACTTTTTTGACTTCGAATTCTCCATATTGCTCTATGGTTTTTATAATTAGCAAATCATCTTTATTTAACATAATGAAAATATTAATAAATAATGTCACTATCCTACCAAACCGAGATGAAGATGAAATAAAATCTAAATAAAGAAAAATTCATTTCTCAAGGTTCTTTTTTCATGTTATAGTGTCGCTTACTATGGCCTTTGTGCTAAAGAATATATTCGGCGACTTGAATAAAAAAGCCCTGAAGAAATATGAGCCGATTGTTTCGCAGGTCAATGCTTTTGAACCTGCTATTTCTGCATTGTCAGATGATGAGTTGAAGGCCAAAACTGCAGAATTTAAATCAAGAATTGGCAAAATAATTGAGACAAGAGAGTCGCTTGATGCGCTTTTACCCGAAACATTTGCTGTCGTACGCGAGGCGTCAAAAAGAGTTCTCAAGCAAAGACACTTTGATGTACAGCTTATAGGTGGAGCTATTTTACATAATGGAAGTATTGCAGAAATGAAGACAGGTGAAGGTAAAACTCTGGTGGCCACCTTGCCGGCGTATCTCAATGCTCTTTCTGGACAGGGCGTGCATGTAGTTACTGTCAATGACTATCTTTCAAGACGCGATGCCGTGTGGATGGGACAAATTTATTCTTTTCTCGGACTTTCTGTGGGAGTTATAAACCATGAGTCTTCTTATTTATATGATCCGTCGCATACAGAGCTAGATAAGACAAGAGATGAACTCGGCTCATTTAAAGTTGTTCATGAATTTCTACGACCAGTAATGCGTCGTCAAGCATATGAAGCTGATATTACCTATGGAACAAACAATGAATTTGGTTTTGATTATCTACGAGATAATCTAGAATATGAAGCTCACAATCTTCGTCAAAGACCATTTAACTATGCAATTGTTGATGAAATTGACTCTATTCTCATAGATGAGGCACGAACACCACTGATTATCTCTGCTCCAACCACAGATTCAGAAAATCTCTATCAAATCTTCGCCATGATGGTCAAAGATTTTATAAAAGAAGAAGATTATACTGTTGATGAGAAACAGAGAAGTATTTCTTTGACTCCGAAGGGAATTGAAAAAGCTGAAAGAAAACTTGGCGTGGAAAATATTTATACAGAAAAGGGTATAAAGTATGTCCATCATCTTGAAACCGCCATAAAAGCAAAAGCTCTATTTAATTTAAATACAGAATATGTCATTAAAGAGAATCAAATAATCATTGTTGATACATTTACCGGACGGCTTCAGCCCGGACGCCGCTGGTCAGAAGGTTTGCATCAGGCCATTGAAGCCAAGGAGAATGTGCCAGTTCAGAAGGAGTCTAGAACTTTTGCATCTATTACATTTCAAAATTATTTTAGACTCTATAAAAAACTTTCGGGAATGACTGGTACTGCACAAACAAGCGCAGAAGAGTTTTCTCGTGTCTATAATTTGCCTGTTATTCCAATACCAACGCATCGTCCAAATGCGCGCCTTGATCATAATGACCTCATCTTTCAAACAGAAAATGGAAAACTAGACGCTATTGTTTCAAAAATAAAAGAACTCAATGAAAAAGGACAACCGGTACTTGTGGGTACGGTTTCTATCGAAAAAAATGA
>CAZZPF010000025.1:0-2732 GCA_964655515.1 uncultured Candidatus Saccharibacteria bacterium | reverse complement strand
GGGTACGGCTTAGCAAAGATTGTTGAAAAGCATCCAGAAGCTATTGAAAATCTGTCAGAAAGTATTAGTAAGGGCAAGATAGTGGAAAAGCTTCCGAAAAGAATAATAATGATTAATAAAGAAAATAATCAGAGATCTATTATTGACTTGCAGTTTAATAACAAGTTGAAAACATGAGTAGTCACTTCATATATTCCCTTATAATAGCTTCAGCCCACTCTAGTTTCCTAGAAATGGGCTGGTAACTCCTTTTCGAACTTATACCAGATTACTCTGAAGCAAGAACATACCTATAGTGTACACTAATCGCTAAAATAAATCAACTTTTCATTACATAAACAAAACCCCAGCCAAGTGGCGAGAGGGTTGACTTACTACAAGTGATAAAATTCCTTGTAATTCTCTTTAAGAATTTTCAATTTATTATCCGATATAGTAGTTATTCTTTTAAGAATGCGCTTTGGTGATATGACTCTTGCTTGATGAATACATACTGAAACCCTTTTACCATCAAAAAGTTCAATGGGAATATACCCTGCTAATTTTTTTAATTTAGTGGACATAGGAAATACAAGTATAAGTTTATCTGAAAAAATATCAACTACTATACAGGGACGATTAAAAGAATCTCCTTTACCGTCTATCTCACTTCCAATATTTACACCCAAAAGAACCCATCTGATATCACCAGGCCTACATACTGGAGTTTTGTGTTCTTTATCTATTTTCTTTTTAAGAAGATTCCAATTATCAAAATTTTTTACATATTTACCTAAAAACATTTATATTTGCGCTTCCCTGGATCATAGACCCAGGGCCGCTGACGCCTTTCGGCGACCTGTAACATATAGTATATCATATATGAAATGTAATGCAAATTTTCCATCCAAAACAAAACCCCCGCCAAGTGGCGGGAGGGGTTTTGAGGAAATTTACAAAAGATTAATCAGTTCTTTTATAGTAATTTCTGCTTGAATAAGAATCGATTTTAGGGTCTTTGGAGCTAGATCTCTAGAATGGATCGGAATAACGACATGTAAATAGTGTTTTTCGGTATGACGAAGATTTACATGACTACCAGTTTGATGATGTATATAGAAGCCAGTTTTTAAAAAAACCTTTAGTAGCCTGCGTGCAGTAACTACTGGTAATTTAGGCATGCTTATAGGTGAGAAAATTAAACCGATACAGCAACCCTTAAACTCCCAACCTCACGCTCTGGGAGAATTTTCTCTTTAGCTTTTTTTACTCCAGCAATATAGCATTTGATGGCATCACGAACCATTTTGATTGCTTCTTCAAATGTTCGGCCTTCAGTTATTAGACCAGGTAAAGAAGGTACGGTCACTGTATAACCGTCAAGCTCATTTTTTTCAAAAAAAGCAGTGAAATATAGATTTTTATTTTTACGAATACTCATATAGGTAATATTAAAATATTTTATTCAAAAAAGCAAATCGTCCAAACCAAAACCCCCGCCAAGTGGCGGGAGAGTCCTTAATTAAACCCTATCTTATCTCTAGATTCCTTAATTTGCTCTTTGGGATGATCAAGTAATTGTTTAATGGCTTTGAAAATTATTGCGAAATTTTGATTATACTCTTTTTCCATTTCTTCGATTTTCCTGCTTAATTCGCCATTGGTGGACATAATTTCTCTTAATTTAGCAAAAGTCCTCATAATTTGTATATTTACTTGAATAGCACGAGTACTTTTTAAAACACTAGAAAGCATAGCAATACCTTGTTCTGTGAAGACATGAGGCAATGAGCCACCGAAATACTTTTTATGTGGTATCACATTTTGTGATACCATGATTTGCATCTCTGCTTCAGTTAAGGTAAACATAAAATCCTCAGGAAAACGATCAAGGTTTCTTTTTACCTGTTGACGCAATGCTATAGCCCTAACCTCATATAAAAGAGCTATGTCTTTATCAAGCATTACTTTTCGACCCCTTATAACCATAATTTTACTTTGAATTACTTCTTCTGGCACAAGATTAATATTTGTCATAAATATCAATATGTTAGTTATTAATATATTGAACATACCAAACCGAGATGAAGACGGAATAAAATCTAAATAAAAATTATGAAAAAATAGAGATTTTTCCACATTACACAACATTTTCACCCAAAACAAAACCCCCGCCATCAGGCGGGAGGGTTTTGAAAAAAACTAAACTTGAAATAAATTATCTAGCATCCATCTTTACACATGTATCATCTGCAACTACGACGTTTGCTGCTGTAGTAATATTAATTTTACCAGCAGTTCCTGCGCTGTCAATACACCAATAATCCCCCGTCGCTCCACCTGCTAATGACGCTGCGACAGCATAATTAGCGAAAGTTGTTGCTGTTACTCCACATTTCATTGTTGTACCACTTGGCATTCCTGCTTTTATTGTTACAAAATTAGGTTCTGCAGGTAAAGATCCGGCTGTTGCAGGACAGTCGGCAGATGCTGGAACTGCTGTGCCATAAGCTGTTCCGGTATTTGAATATAGTATTTCTGCTGTAGCTCGAATTCCTCCTAGTTGAGCTTGCACCTTTGCATCATTACCCTTACTTCTAGCCGTTGAAAGTGACGCCAACACTACTGACGACAAAATACCGATAATTGCTATAACTACGAGCAACTCAATCAATGTAAAACCTTTTTGTGAATATTTCTTCATAACAAATAAATTAACTTAATAAATAATCTTTATAATTGACCTTATAGCA
>CAZZPF010000024.1:0-2541 GCA_964655515.1 uncultured Candidatus Saccharibacteria bacterium | reverse complement strand
GAAAAGATTTGATGAGTATATAAATAGTGTTATTCCTGCCATGAATTATTTTAAAGATAAGGAAAACTATAAAATATATACTATCAATGGCGAGCAGTCAGTAGAAGATGTTCATAAAGAAATTATTGAAGCCCTTGGATTTGAGTTTAAATTTTTTAAAAATTAAATATATATGTATGTCTATTATAATAAAGTCACCTGAAGAAATAGAAATACTGCGAGAGGGTGGCAGGAGATTGGCAACTATTTTACATAAAGTAAAAGACAAGGTTGTTCCCGGAGTTTCTACAAAAGAACTTGATGATTATGCTTTTAAATTGATTGCTAACATGGGTGACACTCCTGCATTTTTAAATTACCGCCCAGCGGGGGCGAAGACACCTTTTCCAGCTTCATTGTGTGTTTCGGTTAATGATGAAGTGGTGCATGGGATTCCGAATAAAAAAAGAATTTTAAAAGAGGGTGATATCGTTTCGATTGACTTGGGTCTAAAACATAAAGGACTTTTTACCGATATGGCCATCACAACGTCTGTGGGCGAGGTTACCGAGCAAAGTAGAATGCTTTTAGAAGTTACAGAGCAGGCGTTACAAGTTGGTATTAATGTGGCGCGGACAGGCAACACTGTGGGGGACATAGGATACGCCATAGAGAGCTTTGTGCGCTCAAGGAAGGAAAATAAATATGGTATTGTAGAAGTTCTTTCTGGACACGGAGTAGGTCGCGCTATACATGAAGATCCATATATTCCGAATTTTGGGAAAAGAGGCAAAGGGGAAAAACTCGTGTCTGGAATGATTATTGCTCTCGAGCCCATGATAAACCTTGGTACAAAAAATGTAACCATAGATGCTGATGGCTATACTTTTCGCACTGCTGATGGTAAGAAAAGCGCGCATTTTGAGCACACGATTTTAATAACTGACGGTGAGGCAGAGATTTTAACCCAAATTTAATTTTTTGTTGTATAATCTATCTATGTCTTCAGAAAGAATACCAAATACAATATCAGAATTCGATGCCACAATTTTGCAATCTTTACAAGCTGTAACACCCATGGATGGGAGGGAAAGAGAATTTTCAGAACCTTTAAGAGAATATTTTAATGAATATACTCTTTTTAAACAGAGGGCATTTTTTATGGTCGAAAATATGATTGCACTTTCTGAAGCTGAAGTTTCCGAACGTTATAAAAATAGTTGGCCACAATTCTCTGACGCGGAAAAAAGTAAAATGAGAACCATAGTATCTGAACAATTTGATCCTTTAATTGCAAAGAAGCTAGAGAAAACAGATCAAGTGAAAGACAGGGATGGAAAACCAATTGGACCGCTTGAACATGATGTTAAGGCAGTAGAAATTGCACTTAAATTACTTTTTGAAAAAAATGGACTTAGTCATTTGACCCAGTGGTTGCATTTCCCGATGACCTCCGAAGACTTAAATAATCTTTGTTGGAATAACATGTTTAGGGGTGGTGTAAATAATGTATGGCTTCCAGCAGTAATAAAGACACTAGATAAAATTGCTTCATTAGCAGAAGCATCTGCTGCGAAGCCCGTATTGGGGAGAACTCATGGGCAACCAGCTTCAGCTACAACATTTGGTAAAAGACTTGCTTATTTTTTGGGTAATATTACTGATTCTTTAAAAAATATGAGTAAATTGAAACTTTCTGCTAAATATTCTGGTCCAGTTGGTACTCAAAATGCCATGACAGCAATTTTCCCCGCTTTTGATTTTTCTCACTTTGCCGAGGATTTTGTAATGACATATGGTTTTGAATATAAACCCCATGAAAATCAAAGAAATAGTCACCAAGAAATAATTCGCGCATTTGGAGAAATAGAGACAGTGAATACTTATATACAGAGTTTTTGTGCTGATTTTGTAAAATTAGGGGTATTGCTTAATTTACTTATTTTTAAAAAAGAATCAGAAGCCAATGTGGGTTCTTCGGTAATGCCACAAAAAGTAAATCCATGGATGTTTGAGGTTGGTATGGGCTACCTACAACAATCTTCTGATTCTATTTCAAAACTTAAAGAAAGGATGATTCCAAGTGATGGTGAGAGAGGTTTACAAGATCATCCATTTGAAAGATCTTATGGAGAAATACTAGCTAAAAGTTTGATTGGATTTGAATATATAACCAGAGGGCTTGCACAAATAGATTTTAACTACGATCAAGCCCTAGAGGAGCTTGATAAACACCCAGAAATTTTAGCAGAGGCTTTAAATATTGCAGCAAGAGCTGCTGGAGATCCAGATGCATATTTTATGGCTAAAAAAGAAACTCAAGGTAAGCCATTTACAATGGAAGATTTTGTTACTTTAGCTCGTAAAATTGTTACAACAACAGAAATTCCTCAAGCCATGTTTCCAGGATTGGAAGCATTAACCCCCTCAACTTATGTTGGTGGGGCAGGGGAAATTACAAATAGAACAGTAAAAGAATATCAAAGTTTAAGACCCATACTTGAACGAGGTTTTTTTGAAACCATGACTGGTAAAAGATTAGTACTTTTTGATTTTGATGGC
>CAZZPF010000023.1:0-14835 GCA_964655515.1 uncultured Candidatus Saccharibacteria bacterium | reverse complement strand
CGGTACACCCTTCATATCCCGCCGACGGGATATATTCAGTGTCTTCAAATCCTCCACGCGAAGCAAGCAGTTGCTTCGCTCGCCTCCGTTTTCGGAGACTCAAACGGAGGCGGGAGGAGTTTTGAAACTTACAGTTTCGGTACACCCTTCATATCCCGCCGACGGGATATATTCAGGGTCTTCAAATCCTCCACGCGAAGCAAGCAGTTGCTTCGCTCGCCTCCGTTTTCGGAGACTCAATGATGTGTACCCCTTTTAGTGGACACTTCTGAAACCCCCTACCTGCCCCCTAGGATTTCTCCAGAAGATGATTTCTGTATTCTACAGGAGCCATCTTGTTTCTTGTCCACTGCTTTCTTTCGTAGTTGTAGTATCTCATATATTCATCGATTTTTAAACTCAACTCCTCGAATGATTGGCAGGATTTGTAATCAAGCTCGTCTTTCAAATGACCGAAGAATGACTCGATCGGTGCATTGTCGATACAATTCCCTTTGCCTGACATTGACTGGATCATCTTCAATTCTCTCACAACTTCAATATATGATGGGTTGGTGTAATGGAATCCCTGATCCGAGTGAATCATGATATTTTCATATGAATCTAATTGTATTTTTCTGATCGTCTCTGTCACCAAAGTCATCTCAAGGTACAAAGAAACATTCCATGCCATCACTTCGCCACTGGCGATATCCTTGACCACTGAAAGGTAGATGAATCCGTTCTGGAATGGTATGTAGGTGATGTCGGTGCAGAAAACCTTGAAGGGAACAATCTGGTAAAATTCTCTTTGTAGTTTGTTGGGAAATATCCTGTGTTCCAATCTTTTCTTCATAATCGCCTTGTAGGGGTTCCTTCTTCTCACTTGAGTGATGAGTCCATACTTCCTCATGATTCTCTGAATCTTCTTGTGGTTCATGAGAGGAAGCCTCATTTTAACGCTTCTCCAGCCGTATTTGCCTTTACCCTTATCAAAGACTTCTTTGATCCTCTGAAAGTCAGGGTAGTCTTTGTCTAGCCTACCGGCATGTTTCAGCCATTTGTAGTATCCACTTCTCGATACGTCTGCTAACTCACAGAGGATATTGATATCGTCGTCTAATTTTCTGATGAGTCTGTATTTTTCATACGGCCTGAGTTTGACTCCGCTCGTTTGGCCCGGAGTTGTGCTAAAAAATCGTTCTCGGCTTCAAGGTATTTAACTTGAAGCTCGAGACGTTTCAATCTATCTTTGTCAGTATTCGTTGGACCTCTGTCGTATTGTATACCACCAACTTTTAGCAGACCTTCGATTCCATACTTCTTCACAACGTCTCTCCAGTCCTTAAGAGTACCTTTACAGTAATGACCCTTCCATTTACTCACATCAAAACCTGCTCGCCTCCAGATTTCTCGAGCATACACTCCTTCTGCATGCAGTTCCATGGCACGTTTCTTGAATTCGTACGTGTAGTTAATCGACTTTTGCGAGCAACTAAACACATTCGGATTTCTCTTTAACAGAGCAACCTCCTCGTTTGAAAATATTGTTCTTTTCATATTCCTTTGTTAATTGGCTAATTCTAACAAAAGAAACCAGCAAACACAGAATCCTGTGTCCACTTTATGGGGTACAGATCAATTGCGGAACCGGAGGGATTCGAACCCTCGAGACCTTTAAAGGGCCTGCCTCTTTAGCAAAGAGGTATGTTAAACCACTCCACCACGGTTCCATTTCATTTCTTACGGTATTTTACATTCTTTCATAAAAAAGACTTTTAATCAAAATATAGTATAATTACATAATTATCATTATCAATTAATAATAGAACTAATGAAAAAAATTATTGTGGGAATTATCATTATTATAGTTACTATTATTCTAATTATAGTATTTGGATCAAATAGACAAACCATAGAACCGCCATCACGAAATGATATCGCCGTATCAACAAACACAAAAGTTATAACTTATACAGATTCAGGTTTCAACCCTTCCGCTATAATTATTAAAAAGGGAGATACTGTAGAATTTGATAACAGATCTACTCGTGCTTTCTGGCCAGCTTCAAATAATCATCCGGTGCATTCAATTTATCCAGAATTTGATCCTAAAAAATCAATTCCTTCTGGTAGTTCATGGAGTTTTACATTTGAGAGGGTGGGGAAATGGCAGTTTCATAATCATTTAAAGTTTTCTGAAAGAGGTACTATTACAGTAGAAAATATCTAGGTGATGCATCACTCTTCTTTAATTATAGAGCATTTTCGGCTTACTTCTGTGCAAAAAAACGCTCTTAGAAAGCTTGGCATAGAAACCGTGCTTAATCTTTTATATCATTTTCCTTCTCGTTATGGTGATATTTCTGAAACAAAAAATATTGCGTCTTTAGGTAAGGGCGATATGGCCGTTATATTTGGAAAAATAAGCAAGTTAAAAACAAGTAAGGGATTTAGAACTAAAATTCCTATGGCCGATGCATGGATAGAAGATCATAGCGGAAAAATACATTGCGTATGGTTCAATCAACCATACCTTGCAAAAATGACGGCTGAAGATGCTCTTGTAAGAATTGAGGGTAAGGTTTCCGAAAGAAAAAAAACGCAAGAATTATATTTTTCCAATCCCCAAATAGAAGTTGTGAATAAAATACCGATAGGTGTTGGTCAATCACTTTTTGAAAATGATGTCAATACACACACACTTTATCCAATATATTCAGAATCGCGTGGTATGACCTCAAACTGGATTTATCATAAAGTCATAGAGATATTCAGACAAGACTTGCTTGATACATTAATTGACCCTATTCCAAAAGAAATTCTTGATAAATACAACTTGCCTGGGCTAAAGACTGCACTTATATGGATTCATACACCAATGAAACAACAAGATGCCACTTCGGCTCGCAAGCGATTTGCTTTTGAGGAAATTTTTTTCATACAACTTGAAAAACAGATTGCAAAAAAAGAATATCAGAAAAATTCAGCTTTTGTCATTGAACCATCTTCGCAAGATGTAGACGGATTTATAAAAAGATTTCCTTTTGAGGCAACGAATGCACAAAAAAGGTCTATAGGAATAATTTTAGAAGATTTCAAAAAAGATCATGCCATGTCAAGATTATTAGAGGGTGATGTAGGATCAGGAAAAACGGCGGTAGCTGCTTCTACTGCATATGCTGTTGTCACCGCAAAACAACAGAATAAAAAGTCAAAACAAAAATATAAGAATCTGCAGGTGGCCTATATGTGCCCCACAGAAATTTTAGCTGGTCAACACTTCGAATCATTTATAGAATATTTTGCATATCTTGGCATACAAATCGGACTGATAACTGGAAGCGGTTGCAGAAAATTCCCTTCAAAATTAAATCCTAGGGGCTGGACTGATATTTCCCGCACTCAACTTTTGAAATGGGTTGGAAATGGTGAAATTCCAATCCTCATAGGCACACATGCCCTCATTCAAAAATCAGTTAAATTTAAAAATCTTGCATATGTCATTATTGACGAACAGCACCGCTTCGGCATGAAACAACGCGCTTCTCTGGTACAAAAAGATGCCGACGGTCTTATTAGAGCACCACACTTGCTTTCAATGACTGCTACCCCTATTCCCCGCACCCTTGCTTTAACTATTTATGGAGACCTTGATCTTACTCTTCTGGATCAAATGCCCCATGGAAGAAAGCTTATCATTACAGAAATAGTAACGCCGAATAAACGAAAAGAAATATATGAAAAAATTCGATCAGAACTTGCATCTGGTAGACAGGTGTATATCATTTGTCCTCGTATAGATGAGCCAGATCCAGATAAAGAGATGATAATAAACGCCAAATCAGTTAAAGAAGAAGCTAAACGACTTAAAGAAAAAATCTTTCAAGAATACGAAATTGGAATTCTTCACAGCAAAATGAAGCCAACTGAAAAAGATAAAGTTATGCTTGATTTCAAGGTGGGAAAAATCCATATACTCTGTGCTACATCAGTTGTAGAAGTTGGAGTAAATGTTCCAAATGCTACGATCATTATAATAGAGAGCGCAGAACGATTCGGTCTTGCCCAACTTCATCAGCTTCGTGGGCGTGTTATTCGTTCAAACTATCAAGCATATTGCTATGTTTTCGCTGATACAAAATCAGATAAAACTGTAAATCGCCTAAATGCACTTAAAACAGCAAAGAATGGTTTTGAATTGGCCGAATATGACCTTACCCAGCGTGGTAGCGGTGCTCTCTCCGGAGGCAAGCAATGGGGTGTTTCCGACATTGCCATGGAAGCATTGCAGAATTTAAAAATGGTTGAAGTAGCACGAACAGAAGCAAAGAGAATTATTGAGGAGGATATTGAATTGAAAAAGTATTCACAAATTAAAAATAATTTAGAACATAGAAAAAGCGATGTCAGGCATTTTGAATAAAAAAGACCATGCGAGTAGCATGGCGTTGTAATTACTTAAAATGAATAGGTTATTTTTTGTCTATCCAGAAAACAATACGATTCCACTCAATCTTTAATTGCTGATAAGAATACTCAGAAAAATGATTTTGAACTATTTGCAAAAGATTTTTCAAGCTATAATACTGATTTCTTAGAAGAAAAATTCTTGGTTTCAAAGATAAATCAGAGATTTCTTCATTAAGCCATTGATATACATGAAACTCCACAATTCCATCTGGAAACCCTACAGCAACAGAATTGAAATCAAGCCCTTTGCAAAGCCATTGTGCCTTATAAATAAATTCAAAGAATGAAATACTAAAGGTTGTTTTATTTTGAAATGAATTTATGGAAATTTCCCCAATTTTTTTCAAAGGAACTACAGGCTGTAAAATCATAATTTTCCTTTCTGTATAATTTACACCACTATATACCTTATAGAAATTAAGGCAAGGTTTTTCCGGTGCGCCCTCTAGGATTCGAACCTAGGACCCCAGAGGTATAAGCTCTGTGCTCTAACCAACTGAGCTAAGGGCGCAATTTTTCTTCACTCATATTTACTACATTAGCAATAAATTTGATTCCCATCAACACATTAAATCCCAATATCTAACTTCTTTTTGGGCTGTATGCCATGTGCAACGATAATGCTTTCATATTCTTCTCTCTCAAGATTTTCCACTTCTATAAGCCGTTTGGCAATGGCGTCAAGGGCTCCGCGATGTTTAGTAACAATTTCTTCGGCTTTTGTATAGGCTTCTTTCATAATGCGCGCAACTTCAAAGTCAATGTCTGCGCTTATTTTTTCTGAATATTCCTTATCCTCTACTCCTTTTCCAAATAAAGCTCTTCCGCCAGAACTTTCTAAGGCAAGCACACCGATCTTTTCTGACATACCGTACTTGGTAACCATGTCGCGCGCAAGTGCAGTAGAAACTTGTAAATCATTTGAGGGTCCTGTAGTAACATCATTCCACATCATTTTTTCTACTACATATCCACCAAGTGATACCGCAATATCATCAAGAAATTCTTTTTTACTTTGCATTTTTCTATCTTCAAGAGGAAGATGGAGAGTGTAACCAGCGGCACGACCTCTAGAAATTATAGAAATTTTGTGAACTGGATCCGCAAATGGAAGAACGGATGCCACAAGCGCATGTCCTGCTTCATGATAGGCTGTAATTTCTTTTTCCTTCTTTGAAAGCAAGTGGCTCTTCCTTTCTGGACCAAGCATGACTTTTTCAATTGCCCTAATCAGATCATATTGAGAAACTTTGAAACGATCTTCGCGTGCCGCAAGAATTGCTCCTTCATTCATCAGAGAATAAAGATCAGCACCAGAAAAACCGGGGGTTCTTTCGGCTATTACGCGGAGATTTACATCTTCGGCAAAGGGTTTTTTTACAGAATGAATTTTAAGTATTTCTTCACGATCATTACGGTCAGGTAAGTCAATAACCACACGGCGATCAAAGCGTCCTGGACGCAAAAGTGCCGGATCCAGAACATCGGGACGATTGCTGGCGGCCATGACAATTACTTTTTCATTTGGTTCAAAACCATCCATTTCTACAAGAATTTGGTTCAGGGTTTGTTCACGCTCGTCGTTGCCACCACCAACGCCAGTCCCCCGCACACGCCCCACGGCATCAATTTCATCAACAAAAATAATGGCCGGTGCGGCATTCTTGGCCATTTTGAATAAATCTCTTACACGACTTGCACCAACACCAACGAACATTTCCACGAATTCAGATCCGGAAATAGCAAAGAATGCCACGCCCGCTTCACCAGCCACAGCTCGCGCTAATAAGGTTTTTCCTGTACCGGGTGCACCCATAAGAAGAATACCTTTAGGAATAACGGCGCCAATGTCTAAAAATTTCTTAGGATTTCGCAAGAAATCCACGATTTCTGAAAGTTCCTGCTTGGCTTCTTTGGCTCCAGCTACATCTTTGAAAGTAACTTTTTGCTTTTTATCATCTGGTAAAGTGATGCGTGCTTTTGATTGACCAAAAGTAAATGCTTGCATACCTGCCCCCTTTACTTGTCGAGTAAGAAACCAGATGATCAAAGCTAGAAATAAAATTGGTGCCAGAAATGGTGCGATTTGAGCCAACCAAAAAAGAAAACCACTAGGTCCTTCAACATTTATTTTTACAGCATTTAATTTTTCAGGAGTAAGTCCATATCGTGTAAAAGTTTCAGTAACTGAAGAATCGTTTTCTTTTTTTGTTTGTTTTGAAGTCTTATCATCATACACAGCTATTAAATCATCACCCTTAACTGTGATAGATGTCACTTTTCCCATTCCAACATCATGCACAAGATCAGATAAGGTGATTTTAGTAACATTTGAATTTTGATCAGAGATAATGGAATAGAAGCTTGTTATTAAAAATAAAACAAGTAATCCAGTAGAAATAGTATTCAAAAGACCGAATCTGCTGGGTTTTTTACTGCCATTTTTTGTATTTTTACCATCATTATTCTTTTGTTTAGCCATAGAGTTTGATTATACCCAAAAATAGGAAAAATGAAAGAAAAAGCCACTCCGAATTAGTCAGAGTGGTGGATTTGAAGAAATGTATTATTACCAGCGTCTAGAGTGTAGCGTAGGGTGCGTCATCAAGATCTCTCTCACTGGCTCTATGATTGGATTTTTAATTGTACTTCTCTGACACAGATCATGTATCTTTGGAGAATGCCAATCAAATTCATCCTTGGGTTTCCTTGTAATTTCATACCCAGTTAAAGAAACTGTTTTTACTGAAACAGTAACATGGTCATTTCTGCATGATCTAAATATATAAAGTGCAAAAAGTTTTGTGCCTGCATTATTATGTTGACTATCCTGTAAAGCAAAAAGTCTGCAAATTTTCTTCGTATGGCCTTTACAGAATTTACAACGATGACGCATGTAAGCCACTTTGATTGCAAGTATTCCACTTATGATTATTGTGGTGACAATACCGATTAAGAAGGAAACAGGTTCTATATTCATTTTGTGGGAAAATTTTCTTGTTGGGTTTAAGTTTTTTGGGAACAAAATTTACATCAAACTTCAAATTATCACATCTTTATATAAAAGTCAAAGAATGTTATGATCATTAATTATGGCAGAATCACTTATATACAATAAAAAAGTCAACCTTGATTATGAAATACTTGAAACCTTTGAAGCGGGTATTGAGCTTGTTGGACATGAAGTGAAAAGTTTAAGAAATCATCAAGGTTCTCTCTTGGGAGCGCATATCACTGTGCGTGGCGGTGAGGCATTTATCATTGCTTCCAACATCCCTGCCTATCAAGAAAAAAATACTCCGGGAGAATATGATCCCAAAAGGAACCGCCGAATTCTACTTACAAAAGTTGAAATTCAAAAATTGGCTTCTTTAGAAAAAAAGAGTGGTTTGACAATTATACCTATTTCAGTGTACAATAAAGGCAAGAAAATCAAGGTTGAAATCGCTATTGTTAAGGGCAAGAAGAAGTATGATAAGCGCCAAACTATCAAAAAGCGTGATGTAGACCGCGAGATTCGAAGAAGTTTCAGCGATCGTTGATAATTTTAATATGGGGATGAAAGGCCTCGACAGTTGAGGTACTTCATATTGCGCATTGTAGAGCTCCGTTATCTCTTAAATCTGACGGAAATTGTTAACTGCTAAATCAACAGTTGCAAAGGTCAAGTCTGCTGTGTCTCCATATTTTGGATCACACGACTTCACTTTCGTTTACGCTACGGCCTAAGCGACATTCCACACCTCGCGTCGTGAGGGGTACTGGAGTGATATACACATCGACTAGGATTATGTTCGTTTCTCTGTTCGTAATTTGAAAACTTGGGAATCGCTTGCATATATTTTGTTTACTTTAAAGTATGTAAGTTAAAAGGGGGCGACCTCGCTAAAGTTTTCTATACAATGTAGAAGCGGTATAAGATTTCATCTGCACGGCGGTTCAATTCCGCCCATCTCCACCAATTATTTCTTCTTTTCCTCATCTTCTTTATCATCCTTCTTCTTTTTTGGCTTTTTTGATTTATTATGTGGACCAAAAAATACGAAGCCAAAAATGATGGCGACTATGATAAATGTCAGGTTTTCCATAACTGTATTATACTATAACCCATGAAAGAAACTTCTTGGAAACTCTATATTTCAAACAAGGAAGTTTGGAATGCCATGCTTGAAGCATGTGAAAATGCTAAAGAAAGCATTGATCTTGAACAGTTTATCTTCGTGGCTGATGACTTTGGAAACAAACTTATTGATGTCTGCGCAAAGAAAGCTAAAGCAGGTGTCAAGGTTAGATTTATCTGGGATGCGGCTGGAAGCTTCAGCTTTTTGGGTGAAGGAATTATAGAAGATTTGAAAAAAAAAGGTATTGAACTGATTTTTTTTAAAACTCTTTTGCCTGGATTTTTCAAGGTGCATGAATACAAATCTTGGTATTTCAGAAATCATAGAAGAACATTGGTGATTGACCAGAAAGTTGGATTTACTGGTAGCATTTGTGTTTATGAAAGAATGAAAAATTGGCGTGATACGAATGTGCGAGTAGAGGGGCTGGTGGTCAAGGATATGCATAGGGCTTTTCAGAGAATGTGGGATCGTGCGCAAGGTAAGAAATTAGCAAAAATTAATAATGAAACTTATAATGATCATGAATTCAAATATGTCACAAACAATCCTATCCCCCGTCACAGACGCCTTTACAATCATATCGTAGAGGCCATCCGTCAATCCAGAAAGTACATTTATATTACTACACCATATTTTGTGCCTACTCGTCGGCTTGTACGCGTTCTGCGTTTGGCGGCTCATAGAGGTGTCATTGTGAGAATAATTATTCCAGAATGGTCCGATTATCCAATTCTTGACCTAGCCGCTCGGACATTCTTTTATAAAATGCTTGAATCAGGAATAAAAATATTTCTATACAAAAAAGAAATGCTTCATAGCAAGACAATCGTCATTGATGGGGACTGGGCAAGTGTCGGCACCTTGAATATAGATAATATAAGTCTACTTTATAATTTTGAAGCAAATCTTATAAGCACAAATACTAAATTTGCAGAAGAACTTACTTCACACTTTATATATGATTTATCAAAAGCTGAAGAAGTTACTTTTGAAAATTGGAAAAGCCGATATTGGGTGGAAAAATTCGCTGGATTCTTTATAAGATTCGTCAGAGATTTTCTTTAGAAAAAATGATTGCTAAATAAATTAAATTATGTTATAAATAGTGTTCACAATGAGTAATCTCCGAATACGCATCAATCATTTTATAAAAGCGCCAGAATTGCGTGTTATTACTGATGATGGGGAAAACTTGGGTGTTATAGCCATTGGAGAAGCTCTGAAACAGGCACAAAATAGAAATCTTGACCTTATTGAAATTTCACCAAATGCCACCCCACCAGTTGCAAAAATCATGGATTATGGTAAATTTCAGTACGACGAAAAGAAAAAGCAGAAGGTAGCGAAGTCTCGCACTCAGACCTCAGATTTGAAGAATATTCAGGTCAAAATCGGTACTGGAGAGCATGATTTAGAATTAAAAGCAAAAAAGGCATCGGAGTGGCTGTCGGAAGGACATAGAGTAAAAATAGATCTTTATCTCATTGGAAGGTCAAAATATATGGATATAAATTTCCATAAAGAACGCATGGATCGTATCTTCAAGTTAATTACTACTGAATACAAGATTGTAATGCCCCCAACAAAAGGATTGAAGGGATTGTCTGCAATAATTGAGAGGAAATAAAAAAATGTTATGAAAACAAATAAATCATACTTAAAAAGATTAAAAATTACCAAAAGTGGTAAGATTCTGTCTCGTACACCCGGTCAAAACCATTTTAATTCAAAAGAACGCCGTCGCGCCCAACTTTCAAAGAAGCGTTTGATACCTTTTCACATGACCGCAAAGGACAAAAGCAGATTTTTAATAAATGCTTAATAAATATTTAGAAAAATAAAATGACAAGAGTAAAAAAGGGCGTGCATGCGCTCAAGACAAGAAAAAATATATTAAGACAAGTAAAAGGTTATCGTTTTCGTCGTAGCAAAACCGAAAGAAATGCTTACGAAGCCATTTCCCATGCTGGCGCATATGCCTTTGCTCATCGTCGTGACAAAAAGGGTGATTTCAGACGACTTTGGAATGTGCGCATCAATGCTGCTTTGCGAAATATTGATGAAAAAAATTCATACAGTAAATTCATCGGCCAATTAAAAAAAGCAAATATTGCTATTGATAGAAAAATCCTTTCAACTCTAGCATTAGAAAACCCAAAAGCTTTTGAAGCTATAGTGAAGAAAGTGAGTTAATTGACAAAGTTGTTTTATTTGATAGTATTAAGTAAGTTCTAATGAAGACAGTAAATCCGTAAGGATACACCTCGGCTGTCCCATGATTCGTAAGGATCGTTTGGTCGTGGAATTGGTGTTCCACCATTGAAGAAGGCGTCATGTGAAATCATGGCGTTTTCTTTTGGTCAAATATTACTTCACCTCGATTTTTTACTGACTTAATATAATTAGTATCTGATGGTTCAAAAAAAGTAACGACATAATGACTGTTAAATTTCCTTGTTGAAAGTACGAAACCCCCTCTTTCAAATTCATAGATGAGAGTAATATAAGGTTTTTTATCTATGACGCCTTTTATAACTGTAGTTGGTTCTGTGGCAGTAATAATCATATTTTCTAAAGGTATTACTCCGTGTTTCTCAAAAATATTCGATGTCTTAAAGTGGTCAATATGTAAGTCTCCTTCCCCATTAGGTAATTGAGCTATTATTCCGTCATCAAGTTCTCCTGACACAATTTTTTCAAGAATGTGTAAGTAGTGTATATTTTCTGATAGAATCTCTTTTAATGGATGTATGTTTTTAAATTGGCTTCGTGACTGGACTTTAATATTTTCATTTAGTTTTTTCATCTTATGTTTTTTAGTCTAGTAATCTTTATAGACTACCAAACCGAGATGAAATCCTGATAAAAAATAAATAAAGATTTCTTTATCTCCAAGTCGGTTAAAGTTATGCAAAAGAAAAACCCCCGCTTCTGCTTACGTTCAGCAAAAGTGCAAGGGGGTTAACGAGTCTCACTAAACCATTTCACGTGATTAAGTCGAATGAGTATGCTCTTCGAAAAAAGATCATTCCGATGTTGGTATCATAGCATAACCAATAGACCTGTCAAGTAGTAATTGATGCACCTAAAATACCCCTTAAAACAAGGCCTTTTTAGCTCAACTCATACCTCTTCAACCTCTCCGGATAAATGGCTTTTAATCTTAATTCATCATTTATTCTCTGTGCTAGAAAAGTTGAGGCCTTCGGCTCCCCCATTACTACAAATATTTTCTTTGCGGTAACTTGCGCAGTTTCTGCAAATTCTAGTAAATGATCAGAGTCTTTGTGAGATGAATAACCAAGAATTGATTCTACTTTTGCATTGACTAGAATTTTATTTCCATGAATTGAGACTTTCTTTGCACCATCCAAAAGGTGCCTACCGACAGAACCGAGGGTCTGATATCCGACTAGGAGAATTGTGTTTTTTGCATCAGGCAAATATATTTCCTCATGATGAGTTACTCGCCCACCGACAGACATACCAGATCCAGCTATAATAATCTTCGGCGATTTTGAATGATCTATTTGTTGTGATTCTAGGGTACTGACAGTAAAAGAAAGTCTTGGAAAATTGAAGAGATCGTCTCCTTCTTTTATTTCCCCTTGGGCTCTTTCATTGAATAAATGTGTGCTTGATTTATAGATATCAGTAATTTTTATAGCCAGAGGTGAGTCAACATATACTGGAATAGTGGGTATTGATTTTGATTCAACTAGTTTATTTATTTCATAAAGAATAACTTGCGTTCTTTCAAGAGAAAAAGCTGGAATTACGACTGCGCCACCACGCGCTATGGTATCTTTTATAATCATCTCAAGTTTTTTTCTTCGTTCATTCTTGGGTTCATGATTTCTATCTCCATAAACACTTTCCATAATGACATAATCTGCACCAGTAATTGGCTCAGTGTCTTTTAAAAGTGGCGTTGGAGAATTTCCCAAGTCACCCGTGAAAACTATTTTTTTATTTTCAAAAATAAATTGGATAATTGAAGAGCCGAGAATGTGACCAGCGTCTTTCAAATATACTGAAAATCCTCCATCAAAAACTGTTTCAACATGATATGGAATAGTTTTCCAAAGCGTAAATGCCTTATGCATATCCTGCATTTCATAAAGTGGTAAAAGACCGTCATTACTTGCCTCTTTTTCTAGAAGTCCAACTGCATCTTCTAGAATAAGCTGAGCCAATGCCATAGTTTCAGTTGTTGAATAAATAACACCCCTGAAACCTTCTTTTACAAGCTTTGGAATTCGTCCAATATGATCAAGGTGTGCATGAGTAACAAAAAGCATATCAATTTCAGAAGGTTTATAACCAAACTCTTCTCTATTTTCTTGCATGGCCACTTTTTCACCTTGTATAAGTCCACAATCAATAAGTATCTTCTTACCTGAAAGTTCAAGAAGAAAATTTGCACCGGTGACGCTTCCTACTCCACCATAAAATGTTATATTGATACTCATTGATTGAGCTTTTTAAATTTAATAATTAACCATGTTACTATGGCACCAATAGTGTCCATAAATAAATCTTTTGCTGTGTCAAAATAATATTTATCGGTCCATAGTGGCCAACCAGCAATATCATAATAAGCTTCAAATAATTCCCAAAGTATACCGCCAAGAAGAGTTAACGATAATAGCGTAATAAATAAATGTCTTGGGAATGAATGAAAATATGATTCCCAAACAAACAATACTGCCAATCCAATACCTATGCCGGCAAATAGATGTATGTATATATCTAATTTTGGTATTTTAATATATAACAAATCGTTTAGTCCAAGATAATGAAAAATAAAAACAAAAATTAAAATTGTGATGGACGAAATAGCAAGTTTTTTATTCATAATTAATGCTTTTTATTATATTTTATTATAACAGAAACAAAAAACATCTGCAGGCAGATGTACTTTGTAGGTTACGAGAGTATCAAGCCTAGTAAATTACTAGGTGGGTGCCCTCGAGATAACACCAAGGTGCTACCAAAGGAGATCCGGAGATCTGTAGGCTCCCAAATTAAAAGTTATAGAGTTAATACTCTTGTAACCTAATTACATTATAGTTTATTTTGATGTTTAGTCCATATTGACATCATATAAAATCTTTTCTTGAATGTGTGTGTAGTTTATAATTTCCTGTGTAGAAAACCATAGTTTGATTTCATCTTGAGCTTCCCTCACAGAACCAGATGCATGAACCAGATTTCGTATAGCCCGTGTATCATCATCGGCCATTTTGTAAGAATCTAAGACAAAATCTCCACGGATCGTACCAATGTCAGATGAAAGTGGTTCAGTACCACCAGTCATTTTTCTAACAATAGCCACTACATGTGCTCCTTGCCAAATCATAGCTATAACAGGTCCACTGGCTAAATATTTTTTTAATTTTTCTAAAATCATTCCGGATTGCTTTATTGGATCTTCGTGTGGGGGCTTAAGACCTTTATCACGATATGCTTTGAGATTTTTTTCTCCTGTTTTCAAACGCCATTCTGGATCAAGGGTATAATGAATTTCAACCAGTTTTTCTGTAGGTATTAACATCTTTATGGCAATCAGTTTTAATCCTAATCTTTCGTATCTTTTGATAATTTCACCTATCAAACTTCTTTGTACACCGTCTGGTTTTATAATAACCAGCGTTTGTTCATGCTTTGGGTGTGATAATTTTTTCATATAATGATTCTATTTTCTATATTTAGCCATAATTTCTTCCTCTACCACCATTCTATCCTTTCCATACTTCAGATGTGATAGCTCTTTGATCGAATCTACAACATCTTTGTTTCCTACTGGTGGAGCTAATGTCTCAATATTGAAAGGTTTTACTGGCCGACCGTTGGCAAGCATTTTCAAATAGGCATTGTGATTGTCTATAGACATAAGATCCTTTGCTGTAAATACAGGTGAGAACTGTTTTTCTAGATACTCTGCATCTTCGGCACCGACACGGAATGCGGCGATGGAGCCAACATTACCAAATACAGAGTCACGTATTCCCTCTTCAAGTTGGGCAATGAATTGATGGGCAATATTTAAGGACAATTTATATTTTCGTGCTTCAGAAAGGATTGTTGAAATAGAATTTGTTGTAATGTTTTGGAATTCATCTATGTATAGATAGAATGGTGAAAGGTTTTGACCAAGAGAATCAACACGAGAAAGTGCGGCCATGAGAATTTTACCGACCAGAATAAGACCGATTAGATTGGCATTTATATCACCGAGTCTGCCTTTGGAAAGATT
>CAZZPF010000022.1:0-11058 GCA_964655515.1 uncultured Candidatus Saccharibacteria bacterium | reverse complement strand
ATCCTGCTTTTGACTTTTCAATTTTCTCACACGATTCACTATCATGTATATCCACGGAATCTTTTGCATAAGCCCTCAAATGACTTTCAAGATTCTTGGCAAGTTCAATTCCAGAAATCTTTACAGTTCCAATCCAATTCTCTATACCTTCGGATACTACACTTTGATTGTTCCAATCTTTGGTTAAAAATAGAGTTTTAAGTTGCTTGCGTGCGGCATAAACGCCCGCCGCCACGCCGGCAGGCCCTCCGCCCATTATTGTTAAGTCATAAATCATAACTGAATTTTATCTAGATTTTATTTAAGTTTACTTCTCCTCAAAAATGCTGGCACGGCACCCCAATCATCATCTTCTTGCACTTCATTTTTCAAATCCTTTTTCTCTTCAACTTTTTCTTTTATTGAAGCTGTTTGTGGTGGGATAATTGTATTAAAAATTCTGTTTTTCTTATCGTCTTTTGGTTGAACCTCTGCTCCTAAAAATGTTGATCTTGCTTGACTTTGAGTATTTGCAGTAACGCTTTCAGGAAAACCAGCTGCAATAACTGTAACTTTAACCTCATTTTTCTTAAGCTTATCATCTCTAACTGTACCAAATATAACCTTGGCTTGTGGGTCAATAGATTCAGTAATAACTTTCGCAGCATCTTGAATTTCAAACATTGTAAGATCTTCACCGCCGGCAATAGAAAATAGAACACCTTTAGCACCAGTAATGGAAACATCTAGAAGCGGGGAATTGATAGCCAACTTCGCAGCTTCAATGGCACGATTCTCTCCAGTAGCGGCGCCGATGCCCATAAGGGCTGAACCAGCGCTTTCCATAACAGTTCTAATATCAGCAAAGTCAATGTTGATGAGACCGGGAGTTGTAATAAGGTCGGAAATACCTTCTACGGCTTGACGCAATATCTCATCACACATGGCGAAAGCATTTTTTATTGTTGTATTTTTATCAATAGTGGAAAGTAGCCGATCGTTTGGAATGACAATAATGGCATCTACTTCTTTACGAAGTTCTTCAAGATATTCATCTGCAATTTTTGATCTCTGTTGACCTTCAAAGAAAAATGGTCTAGTCACAACAGCAACAGTCAGTGCACCAAGTTCCTTGGCTGTACGAGCTACTATAGGGCTAGCACCGCTACCAGTACCTCCACCAAGTCCACATGCTACAAAAACCATATCTGCGCCCTTTAATGCTTCCTGAACATCTTCTTTTGATTCTTCTATGGCTCTTTTTCCCATTTCTGGATTCATTCCCGTACCTAATCCTCTGGTAAGATTTTTACCAATATGAATGCGTTTTTTAGCAAGAGAATGATGAAGATCTTGAGAATCAGTATTTATAGCAATAAAATCAACCCCCCTTACTTTGGAATTGATCATGTGGTTTACAGCATTTTTTCCGGAACCACCAATTCCAATAACTTTTATTCTTGCGAATGCTTCTATATCTGGGGTAATGTTGGGCATAGACACATAATACCAGAGCTATATAAAAAAAGGAAATAGTTGACTTTTAAGGCAAAAACTGTTTGAACCAAGCTATGAGAGTTCTTGTGGCTTTTGCAACAATTCTACTACTAGTATCAATCGGTAAATCTTCATCAGCTTGTGTTCCAAATATACAAAGACCATATGCAACAGCCCATGTAGAATCCCTGAAACTTTGTTTTTCTGATAGACCTAACTGTACGATACCAATTCGTGCTGGTAAACGCAGGGAAGTTTCTGCCATCTCTTCTATATTCGTTAGTCCAGATCCTCCGCCAGTGATAACTATACCAGCTGGTAAAAGTCCATTACGCCCAACTTTTTTTAAGTGTGCTTCAATTAGTTCAAAAATATCAGAAAGTCTGGCAGAAATAATTTCTTCTAGTTTTTTTCTAGGATATGAACTTCCTGTAATAGCACCAATTTTAATTTGCTCGGCTTCTTCTAGTGTTACTTTCAAACCAAGGGCAATATCATTGGTAATATCGGTAGAGCCAATAGCAAAAATTTCAAGTGATATTGGTGTATTGTTTTCAAATACTGCAATTGACACTGTTTCAGCCCCAATATTTGCAAGTACACATCCTGCGATTTTTTGAGATTTCGTAAGAGTGATGAGACTTACTGCAATAGGTGAAGCCATGACATCTTGCACTTTTACTCCAGCATCTTCTGTAGCTTGAATAATATCATTTAAATGTTGTTCAAGACACATAATATACAAAGTTTTAACTTCAAATTTACTGCCCTTCATTCCTTCTGGTTTTCCGAGTGTAATCTTTCCATCAATTTTATATTGTAATGGAATGCTATGGATTATTTTTTTGTTTAATGAAGCACTAGTCGGAATATCTTTTTCACATTGCTCCTGCACTTTCTTAATGTCTAAAGAAGTTATTTCTGAATCAGCGCGAGAAATAATTACCGAACTTGAAGAAGTAATGCTTCCAAGGCCTATTCCGCCGATTGAAATGAAAGCTCTCTTTACTTTTATTTGAGCTCGTTTTTCAGCTTCATCTAATGCCTGACGAATACTTTTAACTACATCTTCTAAATTAACTATATATCCATGTCTAAGTCCACGCGATTCTGCCATACCCACGCCAAGTATTTTGGGAAATGCTTTTTCATTTTTCTCATTTCCGTGGGCAATAACCACTTTGACATGGTATGTTCCAATATCTATTCCTGTAATAATTGGTTGTAACATAAGAGCAGAGGCTCAAATGCCGAATTTCTTTCGGAAACGAGCTTCTATACGCTCCATTGTACTACCATGATCGAATCCTTTCAAATGAACAAGTCCGTGGATAAATAAAAAGCCAAGGAAATTTTCATAAGATTTATTAAATTTCAAAGCCTGTTGCTTTACCATGTCCAAATTTATATATATTTCGCCCTCATTTTTTGAAAGAGGGAAACTCAATATGTCTGTTGATTTATTTATGCCTCTATATTTTTTATTTAATTTTCTTATCTCTGAAAGACTTACAATTACTAAAGATAATTCATATTTCTTGCCAAGAATAGCATCCTTCATACTATTTTTATTTAGAGTATCTGGAGGTCTTTTCTTGCATCTTACCAAGTTTAATAAGTTCTTGTATTTCGGCTTTTCTTCGTAAAGATTTTAGTGTTTTCATCTTAGTTTTATAATGAGAAAGAACTCGTTGATTATAACGAAGACTACGGACCTTAGGTAGAATGCCAGAGCCCTGAACCCTTTTAGTAAAGCGTCTAAGGACGCCCACACTGTTTTCGGTGCCATTTCGTGATACTTCCACATTTATCATAGGTTTTTGATCATACCACGAGCTGGCTTACCTTTCAAGTTTTTTCATGTACTTTTGTAGGTTATTGATAGAAATAATATCCTGAGAATGAGTATCAGTATTTCTAACAATAACTGTTTTTTCAACAGCTTCTTTTTTACCCATGATCAGTGAATAATGAATATTATTTTTTTCTACCACAGAAACTTGTGCCCCCAGTCGATCACGCGCCAAAGAAAGACAAAGCGGGATTTTTACTTGACGCAGATTTTCAATAATAGTTAAGCTCAAAAGTTTTGATTCAAAACCAAGTTGAACAAATGAAGCGAAAGGACGCTTTACCTTTTTTATATTTTTCCTTAATTCAAGTTTATTACCTTTAATAAGTAGAGAAATACCTACACCATGAGCTTCACGCCTGAACCCAATTTTTTTTGAAAGTCCATCATAACGAACGCCAACCGCTAAAATTTTTGAGTCCCTATGTCCTTTATTATGATCAAGGTTAATTATAGAAAAAATAGTTTCTGTACAGTATTTACGATTGCCTATAAGGTTATTATTAATTCTATACTGAATACCAAGCACCTCAAAATATTCCAGCACTTCTTGAAAATGAATCCGGCTAGATTCCGAAAGGAAATCCATTGATTTTGGCGCTCCTTCATTCATTTTCTTACATTTTTCATTTTGACAACTAAGAAGTTCCAAGGGATCCCTTTTTAATAATTGTCTACATTCAGCATGCATATCGTTGACATGTTTACGATAATAGTTGGTCAAATCACGACTAAAACGATTAATAGAATCACGATCACCAATGCTATTTATTTCTACGCAGATATTTTCATAGCCCTCTTCTTTGAGCATAGTTCGCGCTGTTTGTATAAGTATTGCTTCAGCAATACTACCAGAACCACCTATGATTTCAAGATCACAATATCTATGATAAAAACCCGAGCCCTTTTTAATAGAACCCTTAAATGGCTCTTTGAAATAGAGCATTATTGGTTGAGGAAGAGTATGCATATTATTTTCGGCATACATACGCAAAAGTGCCACTTTTTCTTCTACATGTAGTGGAAGATGTGTCTTTATTTCTTCTTCATTATCAATATAATCTCCCTCAAAAAGATTTTTTGAATGATCAAGGTCAATTCTTTTTATATCAGGACTTTGATGTGGTGTAAAACCATAATAAACCGCTATTTCACCTATTTTATCAAGATGGTTGTAATTAATATATTTTGATTCTATACTGCTTCTGTTATTTTTGACCATAACGATTCTTACCTTCCGGGTAGAAGGTCAATTTTGGAAAACGGAAAAAGTCTGACTATAGGTCTTCCTACAATGTATTTTGATTCAAGCGGGCCCCATGTTCGTGAATCAGAACTTTGAGCACGATTGTCACCCATGACAAAATATTCTGTTGGTCCTAAGGTTATTGAAAATGACTCAGTGGTACGATGTTGGGCAATTACATATGATTCATCCAATGATAAACCCTCAGGATGTTCATTATTTATAATTGTAATCTTACCGCCTTTAACTGACACTGTTTCATTGGGAAGTCCAATAATTCTTTTTATAAAATATGTTTCTGGGTTTTTTGGATATTTTAAAATAATAACATCGTCCCTTTTTGGTGTTTCAAAACGGTATGTAATCTGATCAACTATAAGATACTGTCCAGTAGAAAATGTTGGATCCATGGAAGCACCACTGACAATGAATGGTTGAGCAATATAAGCTCTGATTGGAATGACAATGGCAAGAGCAATGACAGTAAATTTTACTATTTCTTTTAAAAAGTTCTCTTTCTTTTGTGGAGTTTCAGGATCCATTGCTCAATTCTATTATGGATAATGGTTTGACACAAGATTTATGTTTATGGCACACTAGTGTTATGGCATATATTATTGCAGGTTTAGGAAATCCAGGACAACAATATGAGGGAACTCGTCACAACACTGGTCGCATGGCGTTAATGTCTCTTTTTGATAAGGAATTTAAATTTGACAAAAAAATAAATGCCCTTGTCTTGGATGTGAAAATAGCTAAAGAAAAAATAAAATTAGTTGCACCAGAAACTTTTATGAACAATTCCGGTAAAGCTATTGCTTATTTGGTAAAAAGCAAGAAAGTCGCAGAAAAATTGATAGTTATTTATGATGATTTCAATTTACCTTTGGGAAAAATTAGAATCTCATTTAATAGAAGTTCGGGGGGGCACAATGGTCTAGAGTCAATTATCAAAGCAGTCAAGACCGAAGCTTTTTTGCGTATTCGTATCGGCGTTGCTCCTGAAAATGCAAAAGGAAATGCCAAAACTCCTCGCGGTAATGATAAAATTGAGAAATTTATTTTAGGAAAATATAAAGATGATGAGATGAAGGTAATTAAGAAAGTTTCAAAGACAGTATCTGAAGCAGTAAAGACTTTGATTAAAGAGGGAAAGGATAAGGCCATGAGTATTTATAATGCAAATTAAAAGTTCCCCTCTTTTTTACTTCTTCTCCCCAGTATAAGATAGTGCCATCTTTTGTTCTTTGACATCAAATAAAGTGATTTTGAAGTCATAAGATTTACCGAGTTCCAAAGTTTTATGAAGTTTTTCTTCCGAACCAAACTCTGAAATGTGAACTAGGCCAGCGATACCTTCTTCAATTGATGCAAGTGCACCATGCTTATTGAATTTAATAATTACACCTTGCACTTGCATGTCTTTTTTATATTTCTTACTTGCCTCAACCCAAGGGTTTTCTTTAAGTGCCTTGATTGAAAGAGAAACTTTACCTTCTTTAATCTCAATTATTTTTACATTGACTTTTTGTCCTACTTTGAAAAGAGCGCGTGGATCTTCTACAAGCGACCAATCAATTTCGGATATATGCACCAGACCCTCTAGATTTTCTTCCAATTTAACAAACACTCCAAAATCAACCATACCTGTAACAGTACCTTCTACTTCATCATCAACTTTGTATTTACCAATAATTTTTTCTTTATCTTTTGATTCTGGACTTTTCTCTGAGAATATCAGTTTACCTTCTTTTGGAATTGCAGAAATAATAGATACTGAAATACGAGTACCAACAAATTTTTTCAATTCTTCTAGGATTTTGTCTTTATCACCATCATCAACGCGTGGATAATGCTCTGTTTTCAGTTGGGAAGCAGGAAGAAAGCCAGAAATTCCTTGCCACTCTATTATAAGCCCACCTTTATTCGCTTCTATAATAGGCAATTCAAGAATAGCCCTAGTATTTATTGCTATTTCCGCTTCACTCCAGATCAGTGCCTGTCTAGCTTCTTTTAGAGAAAGCTCTATATATCCATCCTTATTTTCTGTATCAACTACTTTGGCAGCAATAACATCACCTATATTGATTTTCTTAATAATATCTCTAGCGGTAATATATTCCCGACCATATATAATACCCGTGCCTATGGGTGCAAGGTCAACATAAACTGCAGTTTTTTCAATATTTATTACCGGACCCTCAACAAGGTCTCCTATGACAGGAGGATTCTTTGATTCATTTAAAATAGCATCCATTACCGTATCATTCTTTGGAATTATTACAGCTTTTTCTTTTTTAAATTTTATCGCTTTTTCTTCTTTATTATCTTCTTTGTTTACTTCCTTTCTATGTAACAGCTTTTCTTTAAGTTCTTTTAACATAATTTATAAGCACATGATCCGTTTTTTAATTAATAATAAATAACATACGGGTTTAACACATGCATTGCTAATAATCACACTATAGTATAGAAGAGTCTTTTTGTCTATGATATAATGTTTTTCATATGATTATTACATATTTTGGAGGAGAATTTTTCAAAGTTCAATTTGGTGATACTACACTAGCTTTTAACCCTATTTCCAAAGAATCAAAACTTAGACCTAGCCGTTTCGGAGCTGATATTGTGCTTTCTACCGCACATCATTCAGATTTTAATGGTATAGATCAAGTCAGTCATGGTGATAAAAAACCATTTGTTATTTCTGGTCCAGGTGAATATGAAGTTAAAGAAGTATTTATCAAAGGTCTTCCATCAGAATCAAATTATGGTGGTAAAAATATTATCAATACTGTATATACTGTATCTCTTGAAAATATGAATATCTGCTTTTTAGGCGCAATAAATACTCATGAATTAAAAGATGAAACCATAGAAGAACTTGATGAAATAGATATACTTTTTGTACCAATAGGTGGGGAAGGCGTGCTGGATCCTACTAAGGCCTATAAGTTGGCGGTTTCTCTAGAGCCAAAAATCATTATTCCAATGCACTATGGAGATATTGGTATAAAAGATGCATTAAGGTTATTTCTAAAAGAAGCCGGTGAAAATCCTAAGCCAGAAGCAAAGCTGACTCTTAAAAAGAAGGATCTTGATGGTAAGGAAGGTGATGTAATAGTATTAGATTCTTTAAAAGAGTAGTATAATATAGGTATTATAATGTCTATCATTAATTATGTAGAAAATTTGAAGACAAAGCCAGAACACATACGCAAGCGCTATGCTTTTCTTGTTTCTTTTGCAATTACTTTTGTGATTTTTGCTGGCTGGATGGCTTCTTATAGTTTTCAATCTTCTTCTATTGTTGCAGATGAGAATAGTTCAGTGGATAAGCCCGTGTCCTCACTAACCGCCACTGTTGTTGGTGCCTATGAGGATATAAAAAATATGATTTGGAGTTCAAATAAAAATCAATATTCTTCTGATGCGATTGAGGTAAGCGGGGGGAGTAGGTAATAGGATATATAGATATAAATAAAATGACAACGGCATATATTTTTGCTATAATAACTAGGTAAAAATTGTGAAATTTTCAGTATAATTTAACAAAACCTTACTAAACCTACCCCTGAAACATGGCTAAAAAAGCAGATCAAATAGCAAATAATGATAACAGCACGCCAGCACCGCGAGATCCAGCGAAGGGCATTATTGCTAGAAATATTACAACTGAAATGCGCGAGTCCTACCTGGACTACGCTATGTCGGTTATTACTGCGCGCGCTCTTCCCGATGTGCGCGATGGGCTCAAGCCCGTGCACCGTCGCATACTTTATGCCATGCATGAAAAGGGTCTGACTGCCTCGGCAAAATCAAGAAAGTCTGCTGTGGTGGTAGGAGATGTGCTTGGTAATTATCACCCTCATGGAGATGTGGCAGTTTATGATTCTATGGTGGTGATGGCACAGGATTTCAAAATGCGTTATCAGCTTATAACTGGTCAAGGAAACTTCGGAAACATTGACGGAGACTCTGCGGCAGCTATGAGATATACAGAAGCCAAAATGTCTAGAATTTCCGGAGAAATTTTGAGAGATATTGAAAAAGATACAGTAAATTTCAGGCCGAATTATGATGGGACGAGAAAAGAGCCGACTGTACTTCCAACAGCTGTTCCCAACTTGCTTCTAAATGGTACTCTTGGCATCGCTGTTGGTATGGCAACAAATATTGCACCACACAATCTTGCAGAAGTTATTGATGCCACTACACATCTTATTGAAGATAAAGATGCCACGACAGAAGATTTACTAAAATTTATAAAAGGTCCAGATTTTCCGACAGGTGCAATTATGTACGGTGAAAAAGATATCCATCATGCCTATTCTACAGGTCGTGGAGGTATCGTGGTGCGTGGCGAAGCAGAAGTTGTTGAAGATAAAAAGGGACAATTTCAAATCATCATCACTTCTATACCTTATCGCGTAAATAAGGCAGAGCTTATTATAAAAATTGCTGACCTAGTTCGTGAGAAGGCCATTGAAGGTATAAAGGGTTTACGAGATGAATCAGATAAGAATATCAGAGTAGTTATTGACCTCAAACAGGGAGCTTATCCAGAAAAAGTTCTTAATTATATTTATCAACATACTCAACTAGAAGATACTTTTCATGTCAATACCGTGGCACTGGTAAACGGTGTGCCCCAAACCCTTTCTTTAAAATCAATTCTTGAAGAATTTATATTACATCGTGTAGAAGTTATTCGTCGTCGCACCAAGTTTGACTTGAATAAAGCAGAAGAAAGAGATCATATACTTGTTGGTTTGAAAAAAGCCCTAGACCATATTGATGAAATTATCTCCTTGATTCGTGGCTCAAAGGATGTTCTTGAAGCGCATGCTAACCTTATGAAAAAGTTCAAGTTTTCAGAAAAACAAGCCACAGCAATTCTGGAAATGCGTTTACAAAAACTTGCTGGACTTGAAAGAAAAAAGGTATTGGATGAATTAAAAGAAGTAGAAGAACTTATTATAAAATTAAAGGAAATTCTTGGAAGTGAAAAGAAGGTTAGAGAAATTATCAAAGATGAATTGACAGAAATTAAGACAAAATATGGCGACGAAAGACGCACAAAACTTATTCGTCATGGTCTCAAAGACTTTAACCCAGAAGACCTCATTGCAGACGAAGAAAGTGTATTAGTGCTTACAAAAGGTGGTTATATAAAGCGCACAAATCCTGATGAATATAGAAAACAAAGAAGAGGTGGTGTAGGGGTTGTGGACCTTGATACAAAAGACGAAGATTTTATTACACACCTAATTTATGCCAGCGCTCACAATGATTTATTATTCTTTACTGATAAAGGAAAAGCTTATCAGATAAAAATGTATGATATTCCAGAAGGTAAACGCGCTACAAAGGGTAAATCAATGATGAATTTTCTATCATTGTCTGAAAACGAAAAAATAACCTCTATTCTTCCAATGCCCAAAAACAAGAAAGATGCTGATGGTCTTTCACTTATAATGATTACGAAAGATGGAACTGGCAAGAAAAGTTCAGCAAAGCATTTCCATGATGTCCGTCGTTCTGGACTGATCGCTATTACACTAGATGATGGCGATGAGCTTATGTCGGCTTCATTTGTTTCAAAGGGTGATGATATTGTCATAGCAACGCGAGATGGTCAATCAATACGATTCAGTGAATCAGATGTTCGTGAAATGGGTAGAAATGCTACTGGAGTAAGGGTAATCAAATTAGCCAAAGATGATGCAGTAATCAGCGCCGATATCGTATCAAAAGATGCCAAGAATCCGATGCTCTTCGTCATGGGTGCGCGTGGCTATGGTAAGAAAACCAAACTTGGAGAATACAAAACCCAAAAGCGCGGTGGTTCAGGAATCCTCACTATGAATGTAACAGATAAAACAGGAGCACTAATGGGCGCAAAGGTGGTTACTGACGACAATGAAGAAATAGTAGCAATGTCCAAGAAAAGCCAAGTCATCCGCGTTGATTTAAAAGAGATTCCAACTCTTGGTCGTTCCACTCAAGGCGTTCGTGTGATGAAGCTTAGAGATGGGGATTCTCTTGCTTCACTTATTTGTTTGTAAAACATATGAAAGAATATGTTATAATATTTATATGTTCTCTGATCCAGAGAAAAATATAAGCGAACTAGGTATAACAGATGGAATGAAGGTTGTTGACCTTGGCGCCGGCTCGGGTTTCTATACCATTGAAGCGGCAAAAAAAGTAGGGATACGGGGTATGGTTTATGCCGTGGATGTTCAGCAAGATCTATTAAATAAAATAAAAAACTCCGCGTCACTTGTAGGACTTAGGAATATTGAAGTTGTTTGGGGGAATATTGAGAAATTAGGTGGCACTAAATTGCGTGAAGCCATAGCCGATCGTATAATACTTTCAAATACTTTGTTTCAAGTTGCTCCAGAAGACAGAGATAATTTGGCTTTGGAAACCAAGCGCTTGTTAAGGTCTGGCGGAAAGCTTTTGGTGGTGGATTGGA
>CAZZPF010000021.1:0-3269 GCA_964655515.1 uncultured Candidatus Saccharibacteria bacterium | reverse complement strand
TTATATCATTGATTTATGCTAAAATTATCTAAAGCATTATGGCATAGAAAGTTAGGTTTTCCCAAACGGTATTACCTTGACAGAACAAGATAAATAATATAGCATATATGCTATATGATAAAACCTAAGGATAGAAGACATTTAGATTTTACTGTTTGGGAAAAACAAGCACTCAAGAATCCTAAATTCAAGGCTGAATATGAAAAGCTTCAGCCTGAATTTGCTGTAATTCGTGCAGTTATCGAAGCTCGTATGAGAAAAGGTGTCACTCAAGAAGAGTTAGCTGAAAAAATTGGTACGAAACAATCGGTGATTTCAAGGCTTGAATCTGGTAGAGCCAATCCATCTGTGAATTTTCTCAAAAAACTAGCCCAAGCCCTCAACTCTCACCTAGAAATCAAATTTATTTCTTAATTATTCTTCTGTCCCCACAAATGCTTCAAGAATCTATTCCACCTTAGAGGTGGAATAGATTTGCCACCTGAGTATTGTCATAAGTATTTATTCAGCTCTTCTTTCGTAATAGGTTTAATACCAGGATTGTAAAACTGAATTGTTCCAGCAAGGATAGCAGCTTTTGCAGCATCTAATATTTCTTTTCCCTCACTTAATGCTACTATAAATGCAGCCATTGTTTGATCGCCACAACCTGTTTCATCTTTTACAGAAGAATTAACCTGAATATCAGGTATTGGAATATGCTTCTGTACTAATCTATTAAAGAAATACCCTCCTTGTGAACCAATGGTAATAAAAATATTCTTTATTCCTTGACTTAACAACTTTTCAGCTGCGATTTTTGCGCTTTTGAAGTCTTTTACATTTACCCCTGTAAGAATTTTTGCCTCATGCTCATTTGGCTTAATGAGAAAAATATCTTGATTAAGAAGTTCTTTATAATCTTGCTCTTCCTGTATTCCTCCTGGATCAAATAATACTTTCATTCCAAGTTTATTTGCTTTCTTAATAGCATGTATTGCGGTTGAGTAGGGTAATTCGAGGGTTAGAACAAACATGCCTTTACTTGCACCCACACTTTGAAAAATCTTATGCGCATTATCAACATCTTTAGGAAGAAAATCATTGGTAATCCCAGGCAATACATAAATTTGATTTTTACCTTGCAAATCAACTGGTATAAGTGCTATACCTGGAAATTGTTTGGTTTCTTCAAATGAAGCAATTTCTATATAGTCTGTATTTACTCCTGCTTGTTGTAACGACTCTACTGGTAATTTCCAAAGTCCATAAGGATCTTTTGAAGTTTTACCAACCATTGCTACTTTATTCTTGCCAATTAAAGTTGCAATCATTTGTGCTATATTTCTTGATTTTCCACCTGGCCCAATGTGAAGTTTTTCTGCGTAAGTATGTTCACCAGCTCTTAGTAGCTTTTTTGCGCCCATAGCGATAATATCTGTATTTAAACCACCAACGACAACAATTGACAAACCGCTTTTAAGCATAAATTTAAGCTAATTATAGCAAGTAATTCTTTATCATTCGTTCAATAAATTTACTTCAACCCTCTTATCAACATAATCCCCGTTCACATCCCCTACGCCATTCATCCACACTTTTTCCGGCACTGCTTCTAATGCGAATTTTTAATTGTCCAAATTATATGTGATCTCTATTTCCTTGTTTTCTAAATCAAAAGTGATTTTATGATGATCAAAGAAACCCAATTGTCCGAGAATAATTGGAGTTTCAGGAGGCAGCTTTTCAGAAATATAAAATGAGCAATCGTATTTTCTTCCGCCTATATATAAAGTTAAATTTTCCAAAAATGTAGGTAGGCTACTACGGTTTGCAGTAGTAAAAACCACCTTTTGCTTGTTCTTTTCGCTTACTCCAAGAAAGTCTGTAATATCCTTTGAACAAAAACATACATCTGCTCCGGAGTCAATTAATGCTGTAATAGGGGCAAGTGTTATCTTGTGAGTTTTCTTATATCCAATACTTACAGTAATCCAAGGTTTATAAACTTTATTCTCTGGAATATAATAAGGATATTTACGCATTAGAAGTCACAAAACCAAAATAGTTCTTTGAAGCTGGAACTAAGAATATGTCCTTTACACCTTTTGCTTTTTTGGAAATTAATGCGAAAGTGTTAGCATGAGCAACTACTTTTTTATTTTTTTTATCAATAGCCAACCACCCTTTAGAATAAGGTTTAAGCGTCTGTATTAAATCTACTGCTTTCATAAAAAATCTCCTTACCTATTATTATCACAATATCATCTTTACGTCAAGGTAAAATCAGCTTATCTTTTCTGGTAAAAAGCTGTTTGCCGATAATTCTCTTTTTCAACTGCCACTAAACTGAAACCTAGCTTCTCATAAATCTTTCGCAATTTCATTTCGTTAGCGTTTGTGTCTACACGCAACAAATTAATGTGGTTTTCACGAGCCATCTTTCCTGCAAAATCAATCATAGCTTTTGGTAAATTCTTACCTGAAAATTCATGGTCAACACAAAGCCAATGAATATATAATGCTTTCTGCGATCTATCTTTATCAATACTTTCCCAATCTTGACTGTTTTGGCTAAACTGCAATATTGCAGCCGCAGCTGGTTTTTCATTAACCAAAGCTACAAAAAATTCCTGTGGCTTAGCATATTTCAATAAAAATTCGGGGTTGAGGTTTTCTAATTTCCACCACTTGGATGGAATTTTACCACTTTCCTCAAACCACTTACCAACGCTTCGCATAACAGAAATCGCAAGATTCATATCTTGAATAATATTGATAACCATCCCATCTGAAATTTTTGACATAGTACTACTCCACAAATTATAACAGAATTTGAAGCTAAGCAAACTACAGGATTGCTTGCTGTAAGAACGCCACCAAGAACGCCACCTCTAAGGTGGAATAGCCTCGCACTGTTGAAAAATACAGGCAATTCATCTTTGATCAGGCATCCTATGCCCAAGAATTGGAGAAGATTAAACACTTAATATTTGAGTAAAGTATTCACGTGTCAAGCTAGATCACATGGAGTGTAGTATTTTGGTATTTGATTATCGAATGTATCAGAAGGTTTATAAAAAAAAGTGGAATTATAGTATTTTCAGTTTAGGAGGCTTGAAGGTAGTACCGTTGCCTGCAATTAATTATGTTACACGATAAATATAAGCATCATCAATATAATGACTATCTATAGTATTTGCAGTAAAACGTATATTTGAGATACTTTTGGGATCTGTTTTAATCGCCTTTTTATATAAAGCTATCAGACTGTCATTAGGGCTATCAAC
>CAZZPF010000020.1:0-7044 GCA_964655515.1 uncultured Candidatus Saccharibacteria bacterium | reverse complement strand
ATTTAAACAAGGCAATAATCATCGGAAATCTCACCCGCGACCCAGAAATCAAAGCATTACCTTCTGGAGCAAAAGTTTGTACTTTTGGTGTGGCAACAAATAGAGTTTGGAAGGATAAAGCAGGGGCAAAACAAGAGGCAGCTGACTTTCATAATATTGTAGTTTTTGGGCGTCAAGCCGAAAATGTAGCTCAATATTTGAGAAAGGGTTCAAGTGTTTTGATTGAAGGAAGAATGCAAACTCGCTCTTGGGATGGTCAAGACGGACAAAAAAAGTATCGTACTGAAATTGTTGCAGATCGTGTTCAGTTTGGACCAAGGTCTGCTAGAACAGAAGGAAATTCTAATGTAAGTCAAAAAGATGTTTCAGCTGAAGATACTTCCGTAAAAGACGCACCCCCTACGGATACCATAGAATATCCAGAAGAAGAAATTAATCCAGATGATATCCCATTTTAATTATAAAAACATGAATAAACAATGTTATTTCTCACAAAACAATATAAGACATATAGATTATAAAGACACAGAAATTCTCAAGAGATTTCTTAATCCTCACGGTCGTATGATTAGTAGAAAGAAAACTGGTGTTTGCGCAAGAAGCCAACGACAACTTGCCGTTGCAGTGAAGCGTGCCAGATTTATCGGTCTTTTACCTTATGTTGCGAGGTAATTACAAAAAAAGTAAGTAATTTTTCTTTTTATTTACCTACACGCTCTCTATATTCACCTGTTTCTGTATTGATCTTTATTATGTCACCAACATTAACAAAAAGAGGAGCATTGATTGTGGCACCGGTTTCAACCATAATAACCTTATTTCCACCAGTGGCACTATCACCCTTTATATTTGGTGGAGCTTCAGTTACTTCAAGTTCCACAATGATAGGAAACTTGAATCCTATAGTTTTTTCGCCAAAAAGCAATTGAGTGATAATAGTATTTGATTTTAGAAATTGCACCGCAGGACCTATTTCTTCTTTGCTAAAACTAAATCGCTTGCTTGGATCAGTGGGCAGACAGAACCAATATTCATTTTTATTTGTGTATAGATATTTTACTTCTCTATTATCTATGTCCGCTTCTTCCACCTTTTCTGATACATGAAAAGAATATTCGGTAACTTTTCTCGTGATAAGATTTTTTAATTTCGTAGCATTAACGGGTTTTCTTTGTTGTTTTCTAAATACATGCGAAGAAAGAACTTCATAAGGTTGTCCATCTAAAACAATATATTTTCGTTCCACAATCTCACTGTATTCAAGCATTGACATAGCTCTATATCTTACATTTTTATGCTTCTTCTGCAAGTTTTGTTCTAATTTTCTGCAAAATTCCTTCTCGTATTTTAGTATTTTCCTTAAGAAATTGTCTAGTAGCGTCATAGCCCCTTCCGAGTTTTTCTTCACCAAAAGAATATGAATTGCCAGTCTTTTCTACTATACCCATCTTTTCTCCAAGTGCTATAATCTCACCTTCCTGTGAAATCCCTTCATTATACATCAAGTCAAATTCGGTTTGACGAAATGGTGCGGCCACTTTATTCTTGACCACCTTAACTCTTACACGACCGCCCATCACTTCATCACCTTTTTTAATTTGGGCAATTCTTCTTATATCAAGTCGTACAGAGGTATAGAATTTCAAGGCCTTACCACCCGGAGTAGTTTCTGGATTTCCAAACATAACGCCTATTTGCATTCTGATTTGATTTATAAATATCACTATAGTTTTTGATTTGGCAACTATTGCAGTCAGTTTGCGCAGAGCTTGTGACATAAGGCGGGCCTGCTTGCCTATATGATGTGCTCCCATATCTCCCTCAATTTCATCTTTTGGAGTAAGGGCGGCTACAGAATCTATAACTATAACATCCATTTTTCCTGATCTTACTAAACTCTCAACGATTTCAAGAGCTTGTTCACCTGTATCTGGCTGTGAGATCAAAAGCTCATCTGTTTTTACCCCAATGCGTTTGGAATAATCAGGATCCATGGCATGTTCCGCGTCTATAAATGCGCAAATACCACCGCGTTTTTGGGCTTCTGCCACTATATGTAGAGAAAGGGTAGTTTTTCCTGAAGATTCAGGTCCAAATATTTCAATAATTCTTCCGCGTGGCATTCCCCCTACACCAAGCGCAGCATCTAAACCTATAGAACCAGTAGGTATAGCATCTACATTAACCTTTGGTTTTTCACCAAGCTTCATTATTGCCTCATCACCAAACTTTGCACGAATAGCATCAAGAGTATCTATGATGCTGTTTGTTGGATCTATTTTTTTCATCTCAACCCTTACTTTTCCTCCAACTTCTTCTTTGGCTTCTAACTTGTTTTTCTCTTTAATTTCTTTTTCTTTTTTTACCATAACTTATATGTATTAAAAATAATGTGGGTACATTATATGGGTACGCATAGTATTGTACACTACTTTTCTATTATCTCTGATAGACTAGTTCAATTTTGTATTCTGTAGTTCTACCAAATTTATCATGAGCAGATAATAGAGAAACATTATATCCAGGTGAAAGTACCAAAACTTCGTTAAAATTTCCTTTTTCATCAATAAGTATAGGTCTGCCATTCAAGGAAATGTCTTTTATACGAAGAGCCGTGCCTTTCAATGTCATACTTGATGTCGTGATAGAACTACCAGAAATAGGTTCTATAACTATGATTTTAGGTCCATTTATAAAGTTATGTGAAGTAAAATAAGCATAACTTATAAGAATCAAAGTTATTATTGAAATAATACTTATCCGAATAATTTTTTTTATTCCATTACGATTGATCATTATTGACATCAGTCATTGCTGGTTCTGATTCCACCATATTGTTATTTGCTTGACTACCATACACCTCGCGTGGTTTCGCACCATTTGCGGGACCAACTATCCCTTTAGCTTCTAATAGATCTATTAGTTTTGCGGAACGCGAATATCCGACGCCAAGCTTGCGTTGAAGAAAGGAAGTTGATGCTTTGCCAGTTCTAATAACTATTTCATGAGCTTGTCCCAACAACTCATCTTCATCGCCCAAATCAACATTATTGCTATCAATGATTGATTCAAAGATAGAATCTTTACCTGCTTCAGCGCCAGTGAGATTTATTTCACCCATTACTTCATCTTTATATGCGTCAGCAAGATATTTTACAACCTTTTTTACTTCTGTTTCTGAAATAAATGCAGATTGCAATCTGAGGGGCTTTGACATTTCACCACCAAGATAGAGCATATCACCGGCACCTAGAAGTTTTTCTGCACCTCCAGTATCAAGAATAGTTCTAGAATCAATCTGGGCAGATACTTGAAGGGCAATGCGTGAAGGTATATTGGCTTTAATAAGCCCGGTAATAACATTTACACTTGGGCGTTGAGTAGATACGATAAGATGAATACCTACGGCACGGCTCATTTGTGCAATACGCACAACAGCAGACTCTAATTCACGAGGATAAGCTTGCATGATGTCAGCCAGTTCATCTAAAACTATGACAATAAAAGGCATTGATTCGCCTGATATATTTTTATGATATGAATCAATATCCCTAACACTATTTTTCTCAAAAGTATCATATCTACGACTCATTTCTTTGGCGGCCCATTTTAGAGCCAAAATAGCTTTTTTGGCATCTGTAATAACTGGAGTTAGCAAATGTGGTATTTTATTATAAAGAGTTAGCTCAACTCTTTTGGGGTCAATCATGATGAATTTAAGATTTTCTGGAGAATTGCGGAAAAGAAGGGAAGTAATAATGGCGTGAATAGTTACAGATTTACCTGAACCAGTAGCACCGGCGATGAGCATGTGAGGAGCTTTGGAAAGATTTGAAAAATATGATCTTCCAGAAATTCCTTTACCAAGAGATACAAGCAAGGACTTTTCGGATTGTTGATATTCTTCAGAGCCCAGAAGAGTAGCAAGACCTACTGTAGTTTTTGTGGTGTTTGGAATTTCAATACCAACTAGAGATTTACCTGGAATAGGAGCTTCTATTCTTATTGGATGAGCAGCTAGTGCTAGGGCTAAATCATTATTAAGAGCAATAATTTTGGAAAGTTTTACGCCTTCAGCGGGCTTCAGTGCATATCTAGTAACTGATGGACCTATTGAAATTTCATCCATTTCAACATCAATACCAAAGTTTTGAAGAGTTCTTTTTATAATATTTGCATTGGCTTTTATATCTCCAGTCTCGGGTTTGCCTCTATCTTTTTCAAGTAGAGAAAGCGGGGGGGGAATAAAGGGCTTTAGACTACGAGTTGAATTTATTTTGAAATCATTTTCTTCATCCCTATCTTTGTTATTATTTTGTGGAGTTTTATTTTGCTCAATGTCTTTCTGTACGACATATTCTTTCTGAGACTCTTTTTCAATCTCCACCTCGCTCACATCCTTTTTTATTTCTTCATCATTTTTACTTTCATTTCCTTCAAACCATTTCCAGAACATTAAATTTTCAATAGTAAAATGCATTTCAAGTGTTATTAATATAGATATAGCCAGAAAGGCAGACAGTAAGGTAACTGTGGCATATATATCAAATAGAGATATAAGGGGGGATGAAATCAAATGCCCCAAGATACCCCCTTCATGCGCTATGAGCAGATCAACTAAACCAAGTCCCGAAATAATAAAAATTAAAGCACCCACTAATTTTGAAATTCTAAAACTTCTTTTAATTCCTCTTAAAAATGAGATTCCAACCATAGTGAAAGTGATTGGTAATAAAAAATAACCAAGCCCAAAAAGTTTTTTCAGTATATTATGTGTATATGTACCAACGAATCCGGCCTTATCTATTGAAGCAAGTATAGAAAGAAGAGCTAAAACAAAGAAGATGATAGCAAAAACAGCATGTAAAGTCTCTTCTTTAATTTCACCTACAAAGCTTGATTTATCTGATCTATCATATTTCTTTTTTTTGCTTGCCATAAAATTTATTTACTAACATCATAACACATACATTGTGTTAATGCCCATGCTGTGTTGTAGCTATATTCAGACCTTTACATAAGACACATGTCTTTTATATAATAGACACAAAAAAGACAAAATTTTTATAAAAGACATACTAAAAGTCATATTACAAAAGACATTTATTAAAGACAATGGAAAACTATTTATTTAAAAAAACCGAAAAAATCGTTTCTGCAATATATCTAATAAGCAATTTCATTAAGGACAATGATCCTGTAAAATGGGAATTAAGAGAGCAGTCCATGTCTTTAATATCTATATCATCAGCAATCAATGGGACAGTGCCTGTTGATAAAAATAATTTATTACAGTCATATATTTCATCTTCATTTGAAATGCTTTCACTGATTAAGATAATTTCTAATGCGGGCTTAATCTCTCAAATGAATTTTTCCATTATTATGCATGAAATAGAATCACTCATTGAGTTTATTAAGAAGCAATCTTCGGACAATGCACATGCAACTGGTTTTATTCTATCAGACAATTTTTTCTCAACTGATATTCAAGTTCCACAAACAACACTTATAGAAAGCCAAATCCCAAAGAAAAATATTATAAAAGACAAAGTAAATATAAAGGACAAAAAGAATAACAGACAAAATGACATCTTGAATCTTTTGAAAAAGTCATCAAATCTTACCATCAAGGACTTTACAAAAGTTATTGTTGATTGTAGTGAAAAGACCATACAACGAGAACTTATAGACCTTGTTCTAGGGGGTATAGTTAAAAGAATAGGTCAAAGACGCTGGAGTACCTATTCTCTTGTCTAAATATAGACTACTTTATCCCAGTATTTACCTCACTTATTGACATTTTTTGGTCATTTGTGTAATATAGAAGAGTGGTTTCTAGCCATAAATCTAGTTATCCACATTTTATTTTGTAGACTCTTATGACATTAAGGTATAATGATGTCCAACGGTCTTTGACAATCAAATAGGATATCTTAAGTTTACTGAATTCCTTATTCCAACATGGTTAGTTTTAAGATAGATATTCAGATTTAATTCTCGCAAACTATTCTTTCTTCTTGTGTCGAATATAAGAAAAAAGATTAGTGATTAGTTTATTAGTTAATTTAGTTTAAAAAATTATTAAGAAATTTATTATGAAAAAATATATAATCGCAAGCGTTGTTGCTCTTTCTGTAGCTCTTTTAGCTTCAAGTGCAAACGCAGCGTTCATGACTAACCTTTCAGTAGGTAGTAGAGGTGCAGATGTTTCTGCTCTTCAGAATTGGCTTATTAGCAAAGGTTTTAGTATTCCTGCAATTAGTTCAGGTGCAGCAACACCAGGTTACTTTGGACAGCAAACAAAGGCAGCCGTTATTGCTTACCAAGCTAGTGTAGGTCTTCCTAACACAGGTTTCGTAGGACCTCTTACACGAGGAATCCTTAATGGATCTCCAGTGGTAGGTGGAACACCAGCTCCATGGACATGCCCACCGGGATACACATGTACAGCTAATCCAGGGACGACACCTCCAGCAACAGGTACGGGGGGATTGATTACAACCCTCGGAGCTGAAGGTTTGATCACCACAAAACTCGCAGCTTCTCCAATTGCTGATTCCAATATCCGAACAGCTTCAAATGTTCCAGTATACGGTATTGAAGTTAAGGCAACAGGTTCAGATATGAAGGTTGATCGTGTTCTCCTTCAGATAGCAGTGGGAGTAGGATCTGCTACTGCTAGTCTTAGTAATCCAGCAACTTTCGTAAGATCAATTTCTGCTTATGATGGTTCTACACTTCTTAAGACATGGAATGTTGGTCCAAATGATTTCAACAAAGACTCATCAGATAGATATTATGTTATAGTTTCGGGTCTAAACTTTGTTGTTTCAAAAGATGCAACTAAAGTTCTTACATTCAAGATTGATGTCGTTGGAGTTTCATCTGATCAATCATCAAGATACTTAACTATTCAGGGTTATGCAGGATCTTCTCAAAATATTCGTGCGGTTGATGGTGCAAACTTGAATTCCTACTCAGATATGTCTGGCTCAAGCAATAGCCGAGTTCAAATCTTCGCAACTTCAGGTAGCTCATCTT
>CAZZPF010000019.1:0-10857 GCA_964655515.1 uncultured Candidatus Saccharibacteria bacterium | reverse complement strand
TGGAGAAACCGGAACAGAAATCTCAACACCAACACAGAGCGGTTTTAATCCATTCAACAGAGGTTCAGTGGCTACAAATCCTGTCTCACAATCAACCTCAACAGCTACCACCACAGAACAAACACAACAACAAAATGTGCCCATAAAATTAGCAATACTTAGACAATTAAGCGAAACACCTATAGGAGGAATGTCGGCAAGTACTACAGCAAGTAGCACGGTAGTACGATTTATTGATAGAGGAGTAGGACATATTTATCAAGCAGATGATCTGTCAACTCAAATAATAAAAGTTTCAAATACGACATTACCAAGAATTTATGAAAGTTATTGGAATAAAAACCTTAATGTATTTATTTTAAGATATTTGAAAGAAGATTCTGATACTATTACAAATTTTTATGCCGAGATCAGACCAACAGGCACAACCACATCAGTAACTCCATATGAAATAAAGGGGAAATATTTGTCTCCAGATATAAACCAAGTAGTTGTGGCGCCAACGGGTGATAGAGTTTTTACTTGGAATATTGAAAGTGGCAGAGGGGTGGGATATATATCTGGATTTGATGAAAAAAATAAAGTAAGAGTTGTTGATACACCACTTACTCAAATAATGATTGATTGGCCTGAAAATAATACATTAACCTTAACCACAAAGGCCTCTGCAAGTGCTTCGGGTTATATTTATACTATTGATACAAAAACCGGAATAATGAAAAAAATCTTTGGGGGAGTTCGTGGACTTTCAAGTGCTGTCAGCAAAGATCTAAAAAGGGTCCTTTATTCTAGGGGTGGAAATGGAGTAGTCACTTCATTGTTTAATACAAAAGACAGTTCATCTCAAGAAGTAATATTTAAAACTTTGGCTGATAAGTGTATATGGAGTACATTACGAAAAAATGAGGTTTATTGTGCTGTTCCGACTGAAATTTCTACTGGGGTTTATCCGGATGATTGGTATAAGGGTAATGTTCAGTTTGTGGATCAAATATGGCATCTAGATACGATAACAGGCGAAGTGCATCTATTAGCAAATCTTTTAAAACTTTCAAATAAACTAATAGATGCGACCCAACTTACATTAGATCCAAAAGAAAATTTTCTTTACTTTATAAATAAAAGAGATTTAACTCTTTGGTCACTGGATCTCAATCAATAGTTATAGTGGCTGATGTTTCTTAAGGTGTCTACGAACAATGAGCTCTTGTCCAAGGGTGAATAAACTACTAACTGTCCAGTATAAAGCTATAACTGCTGAAATTTTATAAGAAATAAAGAAAACCATAATAGGAAATATGTATTTCATATTTCTAGTCATATTTTGCATCATGTCCATTTGTGGTGATGATTCAATCTTTTGGTTGGGGGTTGACGACGCCGCTAAGGAAAAATGTAATTGTAAATATTGAGCAATAGCAGCAATAATGGCAAGAATGAAACTCTTTTGACTTATATCAAAAAGCCCTAGAAAATTCATGTTTATTGTAGGTACAGAAATAAAATTATAAAGAATTTGAGAATTCACCACAGGAAGTCCTGAGTTATAGAAAATTGAGTAAAGAGCAAAAATGATTGGAAGTTGTATAAGAAGCACCAAGAAACTTGAAAAAGGATTTACTTTTTTTGATTTATAAAGCTCCATAACTTTAAGAGCTTGTTGTTGTTTGTCGGTTACTGTTTTTTTTAATCTGTTAAGCTCCGGTTCAATTTCCTTCATTCGTACTTGGGTTACTATTGCCTTTTTTGATAGAGGAAAAAGTATGAGACGAACAATAATTGTAAATATAATCACAGCAATTCCTGCGTCAATCCATGGAATAACATCCATTAAAAAAATAAGTCCATTATAAAGTGGAATAAATACAATATTGTTATAAAGATAAGAGAACATATCACTAAGTATTCTACTTCAAAAGTCCGGATTTAACAAAGATCTTTTCTAGTTCTTCGGACAATTTTATAAAAGACATTTTTTGACATCCGTTTTTTGAAACAATTACAACATTTTTACCTAAAATTGTCCTTAATTCAAAATTTTTTATTATGGCGTAGATTCTTCTCCTTATTTTGTTTCTTAGAACTGCTTTTTTTGTTATTTTTTTAGGTATTGATACTGAAAAACGGCTAATATTAAGGGTTTTTAAGACATAAATAATAAAAAGGGGGCTATGGAAAACTAATCCTTTTTCAAGGGTTTTTTTAAATAAATCAGTGCTAAGTCTCCTTGAACTAGGTAGCATATTGAGCTAATTATACCGCTATCTTTCTTCGTCCTTTAGTTCGTCTGCGTTTTAATACATTTCTTCCTGATGAAGATTTTGATCTAACTAAATATCCATGTGTTTTTGCTCTTTTTCTTTTTTTAGGTTTATATGTAAATGACATGATTAAGACATTGTACATTATTTTGTAAAAAAATCAATAATTTGCGTAAAAATAATTTCTCCACATGTTATCAACATGTTTATAGACTTTGCACAAGTTTTTTAATTTTTAAAGGGGTATATACTTATGACTATGAAAGATCATGTTGAATTGTGGGATCGTGCGCTTGTTGATATTGAGCTTGCTGTTTCTCAGGCAAACTTTTCTACATGGTTTAAAAGCGCATATATAGTTAAATGTGAGGAGGGGGTTGTGTATCTAGGTGTGCCAAATCCATTTATACAAGAATGGATGTACAAAAAATTCCATACGACCATATTAAAAGTATTAAGACAACTTAATGATCAGGTAAGAGCATTAGAATATGTTATTGTTAAGGACGCAGAAAAAAAGAAGGTTGAGGAAAGTAAAAGGGCTCAAATTAGTCCTACTATTTCCATGCCTCTTCAAGATTTTTATATAAATAAAGAAGATAATCTCAATCCAAGATATGTATTTGACTCTTTTATTATAGGACCGTTCAATGAACTGGCTAATGCTGCGTCAAAAGCAGTTGTAAAAAATCCTGGTGGCACTTATAATCCACTTTTTATATACGGTAATACTGGTCATGGAAAAACCCATTTGATTCAGGCAATTGGAAATCATATAAAAAAAGATTTTCCACAAAAAAAGGTTTTTTATCTTACATCGGAACGCTTCGGATCTGAATATTTTTCTTCACTTCAAACAAACACTACACAGAAATTTAAAGAAAAGTATAGAAAATATGATGTGATTATTATGGACGACATCCAGTTCTTTTCTAGTAAAGAAAAGTTTCAGGAGGAGCTTTTTCATCTTTTTGAAACTTTTTATCAAAGTAATAGACAGCTTGTTTTTTCATCAGATAAACATCCAAATTTTATTATTGATCTAGAAGACAGATTAAGATCCCGTTTCAGTCAAGGAATGATTATTGATATCCCTGCGCCAGACCAGGAGTCTAGGGTGGCTATATTAAGAGCTAAAAGTCTTGGCCAAAATATAGATTTAAACCCGGAAATACTAAATTTTTTAGCCCATAATATAGATAGTAATATAAGAGAACTTGAGGGCGTAGTAAATGCCGTTGTGTGTCAGACACAGCTTAAAGAAAGACCTCTTTCATTACTTGAAATAAAAAATTTAATTAAAAACAACACAAAACCCAAAAAGAATGTTTCTGTTAAGGAAGTTATCAAGTTAATTTCTGATTTTTATAATATTAGTGAGAGTAGTGTTTATGATAAAACAAGAAAAAAAGAGGTGGTGAAACCAAGACAGATAATTATGTATATTCTTCGTGAGGACTTTAATGTTTCTTTTCCATCAATTGGGGAAAAGATGGGGGGGAGGGATCATACAACAGTTATACATTCTTGTGAAAAAGTTAAGAGTGATTTAAAAACAAATCCATCATTGGTAGATGAGATTTCCCAAATCAGATCAATGATGTAGGTAATGTAGGTATATATTGTTTATAACATGTTGATTGATTGGGTATTAGAAGAATATAATTTATCAGAAAAATGAAAGATATTCATAAAATGAAAAATTATTAGATTATATTAGAAAATTATCAACATAATGTATAAACAAAATAAACCGTAAAATAAGGGCTGAGTGCGTTTATCACCATATCCACAGTACTAATAATAACAATAAGTATTTATATAAAATAAAGAAATATTATGAAAATAGAATGTGCACAAGAAAAACTTAAGGAAGGTATAAAGTACGCAGAAAGAATTGCAGGTAAACACACAACATTGCCGGTTTTATCTTGTCTTATTTTAGATTGTTCTCTAAAAAACCAACTCACAATAAAATCTACTAATCTAGATTTGGGAATTGAAATAAGTATTCCTATAAAAACAAACGAGTTGGGGATAGTGGCTGTTCCCGCCACAACTATCAATTCTTTTATTGGAAATATTATTGATAGTGAAAGAATAATTAAATTAGAAACAGATCAAGGTAATTTAAAAATCACCACATCAAACAGCTCTGCCACCATAAAAACCCAACCACACGAGGATTTTCCTAGTATTCCTAGGGTTTCTATCGGCACACCATTTTCTTTACATGGTAGTGATTTTGTAAAAGGACTAAAATCGGTTTGGTATAGCTCATCTGTTTCCAGTATCAAACCAGAATTATCAAGTGTTTATGTTTACTACAACGAAGAACTTCTTGTTTTTGTGGCCACAGACTCGTTTCGGCTTGCAGAAAAGAAAATAAAGGTAAACAAAAAAAGGGATTTTGGGCAGATTCTTATTCCTTTTAAAAATATTCCAGAAATTATAAGAACATTTGAATATGTAAACGGAGAAATTGATGTTCATTTGGATAAAAATCAAGCATCCTTTAATTATCAAGGGATTTATTTAGTTTCTAGAGTTATTGACGGTGTTTTTCCTGACTATAAACAAATTATTCCTAAAAATAGTACAACCGAGGCTGTCATTTTAAAACAAGATTTAATAGATGCACTTAAACTATCCAATATTTTTTCAGACAAATTCAATCAAGTTAATTTTAAAGTTAACCCCTCACAAAAAACTTGCGAAATTAAAACCAAAAACAACGATATTGGTGAAAATATAACAACCCTCAATGCTGCAATAACAGGCGAAAAGATAGAAATTAATTTTAACTACAAGTATATTATTGATTGTTTCCAATCAATTGACTCTGACAGTATTACACTCTATTTTAATGGTCTAAATAAGCCAATGATAATTTCACCGGTTTCAGATACCTCATTTAGATATATTGTAATGCCTATGAACAAATAAAAAATAAACATGAAGGGCATAAAACTATTTTTTGATAAGTTCAATAATAAGGCAACACAAGAAATACAAAACAGGAATACAGTTTCTAAAGTAATTAAACAGTTTACTGGTCAAGAAATACCAATAGAAAATATCTCTTTTAATAATAGAACCATAAAAGTAATAACCTCATCCGAACTAAAAAGCGAAATATTTATAAATAAGAAAAAAATATTAAATTCAATCTTAAAAGAATCATCCCAGATAAAAGCACTTGACATTACATAACTATTTTATAACCCCAATATCAATAAACGCTTCGCCCCTATTTAATACTGAATCATAAGAAATAATTTTAATAATGTTTTTGTCTTGCATTCCATCAATATCCTGAGGAGTAAAGCTTAGATTATAGGGATCTCTTTCATTTGTTAAAATATATCTGCCATTTATGTAAAGTTCAGACCTTTTTAACTGATTCTTTCCAGCAGAAGCTACAATGATATTCACTCTAGATTTCTCATTAAACACTGTATCTTGCTTTGGTGAGGTAATACTTATTTTGGGGGAATTTTCTACTGTATGAATATCATCAATAGCCGTTGGAATTTCTATTGTACCAGATTCTTTAAAGCCAGGATTATCAATCTGATATTTTTCAAACCATTTTCTTATGGCATATTCCCAATATTCATACTGTGAATCATTTTGTGGGTTTTTGGGTATTTCTCCACGAGGATTCTTCTTATCTACCCAATTCAAAATACTATGAACACTGTTAAATACAATCTCCTGTTTAAGTTCTTGTGGTGTAAGATCAGTTGCTAATTTACCAGAGATTGAATCTTTTTTATACGATATTCCCCCTTTCCAAATACCCCTAAGTACTGGTTTAAGGTCAGCATTTTCTGGTTCAGGTTTTTTGAAATATTCCTTTGGTAATGAATTATTTATTTCCGACATAAACGCACCCCAAATTGGCGCGATAATAAGACCCGCAACCTTCTTACTCATTGGAGTATTATCGTTTTTACCTGCCCATGCACCAACAACAATATTTGTGGTGTATCCTTCTACCCAAACATCTCTAAAATCGTTTGTGGTACCAGTTTTTATAGCTACCTGTCTTCCCAATGGATCAGTTATAGGATTTAAACTACTCATTCGTACACTGGTGTCTGAAAGAATATCAGAAATTTGTCTTGCTGTTTGTACTGGAATAGTCTGGGTCGGATTTAATTGTGCTTCTTCAAGGATATTTCCCTTACCATCTTCAATTTTTAATATTGATCTATATGGATTTCTTATACCATCATTTGCAAATACTCCATATGCACTAGTAAGTTCCAAAAGAGACACCTCGCCACCGCCCAGAACAAGAGTAAGACCATATCTATTTGGGTCTTTAAGACTCGTTATACCCATTAGTTCGGCAGTATTGATGGAATCAGCCACACCAGCAAGATAGAGGGTCTTTACGGCAGGAATATTTCTTGAGTGTGCCAAAGCTCTACGCATAGTTTGTGGTCCTTCAAATATATTATCATATTCATCTGGTGAGTAGCAGACCTTTTCCGGATCTTCCGTTGGATTTTTTGGTTTTCCATCAACAGTACATTTTGTTGAAAACTCTGTTCTTACATCAAAAAGTGCAGTTTCAGGAGTATATCCTTTCATAAATGCAGTAGCATAAACGAATGGTTTGAATGTTGATCCCGGTTGACGATAAGCCGTAGTGACATTAAAATTCCCCTCAATTTCTTTATCAAAATAGTTTTTAGAACCAACCATGACTAGAATATCCCCAGTTTTTGGATCAATAGCAACCATTGCTGTATTGCTTGCATTAAAGGATGTTTCAAGTGTTTTTGAAAAATTACCAATGACTTTCTCTGCTTTTTCTTGCATATTATAATCAAGAGTTGTAGTGATTTTCAACCCCCCCTGTTCAACAATATTTTCACCATACTTTTGTACAAGATAATCTTTGACATAAAGAGAAAAATGCGGAGCTCTAATACCAGTTGTATTTTTTTTCAAGAATTCCACTTTTTCCTTTAAGGTATTTTTATATTCATCATTGCTGATAAAATTATTTTCTTTCATTTTTTGTAGTACTAATTTTTGTCTAGCGTCAAGTTTATCTTTATTTATTCCGTAAGGAGAATAATATGTCGGCGCTTGGGGTATGGCGGCAATATATGCTGATTCAGCCAAGGTTATATCTTTTGCTGATTTTCCAAAAAATGTCTTACTGGCTTCCTCTACACCATAAATATTTCCTCCGTAAGGGGTTTCGTTTAAATAAGTATTAAGTATTTGGTCTTTTGTTAAAGTTTTCTCTAGTTTAATTGCCAAAACCCATTCTTTCAGTTTTCTTGTTATGGTTTTGTCTTTAGTAAGTACAGAATTTTTTATAACTTGCTGAGTAATTGTTGATCCACCCTGTGTAAGTCCTGATCCGGGCGTAATGTTTGAAAGAATGGCACGAAAAATAGCCGTTGGTTTTATTCCATGATGTTCATAAAATTCATTATCTTCTATTGCAATGGTTGCATTTTTTATATTTCTTGAAATGTCTTCAAAAGCAATGATCGTCCTCTTTGCATCACTATGCACATCATATAAAAGGATTTCTCCGGTACGATCATATATTTTTGTTGATTGGGAGACCTTTCTAGCTTCAAAAGCGCTTAAATCAGGAATCTGTAATGTAGAAAACCACAATATAGCTATACTTGAGAGTATAAAACTAAAAGAAATACAAAGCACAATCAATGGCTTCAAAATACGCCACTTCAATGATTTAAAAAAACTTTTTCTGCGAGCCATTTCGAAATTTTATCATAAATATGTTACATTACATAGTAATGAACCATGTTTAATTTAAACACAAAAAAGATAGTAAATGACAGAAAAATGATAGAAGCAGTTCTTTCGCGTGGAGTAGAAGAGGTAATTGAAAAAGATAAACTCGAAGCAAAGTTAAAGAGCGGGAAACAATTGCGAATCAAATTTGGAATTGATCCAACAAGTCCAAATATTCACATTGGTCGTACTATTCCATTGCTAAAGTTGCGTGATTTCCAAGAACTAGGACATAAAATAGTTTTAATTATTGGAGACTTCACTGCGGTGATAGGGGATACTTCTGATAAAGATAGTGAAAGACCGATGTTGACTGAGGAACAGGTAAAAAATAATATGAAGAGCTATATTGATCAGGCCGGGAAAGTTATCAATATAAATAAATGCGAAACTTACTACAACAATGATTGGCTTGGTAAACTTAGCTACAATGAGATTTGTAAACAAGCAGATGTTTTCTCTTTGAGTGATTATATTTCTCGAGAAAATATTAAGAGACGATTAGATGCTGGAAAAAGAATTTCACTTAGAGAATTGATGTATCCTCTAATGCAAGGTTATGATTCGGTAGCCATAAGGGCTGATATAGAGATTGGTGGAACAGATCAAAAATTCAATCTTTTGGCTGGAAGAGAATTGCAAAGATATTACAAACAAGAACCTCAAGATATTATTACAAACCCCTTAATTGAGGGTTTGGATGGTAGAAAAATGAGCTCAAGTTGGGATAATACTATAAATCTAACCGACTCCTTTAATGATATGTACGGAAAAATTATGTCTTTACATGACAACCTCATTCTCAAATATTTTACTCTTACTACTAGAGTAGACATGAATACCATAGAAAGCTATAAAAATTCTATAACTTCTGGGACAAATCCAAAAGATATAAAAATGAAACTGGCATACGAAATTGTTAAATTCTATTTCTCTCTAGAAGAAGCAAAGAAGGCGGAACAATACTTTACAAATGTTTTTAGTAAAAAGGAGACATCAGAAGATATTTTACAAATAGAAATATTTCACGACACACACATCAAAGACATTTTAATTAAAGAAGGAATTGTAAGTTCAAACACAGACTGGAAACGCCTTATCAAAAGCAAAGCCGTTTCTTATGTAGGTACCGAAGAAATTGTTACTGATGCTTATATAAAAACAGAAAAAGATATAATACTTAGAATAGGCAAAAAAAGATTTGTAAAATTAATTGTTAGATAACAATAATTATTTTTATTGTTCCCACTTATCACCAAACGGGTCTACTTCATCATCGTCAAGACCAGTTGATTCATCTTCTAATGTTTCTTCAGTCTCCCCATCTCCTAAAATAAGTTCAGGATCAACTTCCTTTTCTTCATGCCCATCACTGGGCACAAAATTTTTTATTTTTTTTGATTCTAAATCTTTTACTTTTGGCATAAATACTCAAAATTTTTTGAATAATAACCCCAGATTTCATATTTGTAACAAAACTCTCTAATTTTTGCAAGACATTGTCACTGTGGAAAACTTTTTGCTATATAAGCTTGGCAGGTAAGAGCCACGGCAATAGCATCATATTCGTCATCTAAGCTCTTTTTCAACTGGATTTTTAACAATAAAGGTATCATTTTAATAACTTGGTTTTTATCACTTCCACCATGACCGGTTACTGCCACTTTTATTTGTGGCGGGCTGTATTCATATATTGGAATATCTTTTAAACAAGCTTCATAAGAGATTACACCACGCGCTTCTGCCACTTTCATAGCAGTCTTTTGATTTTTTGTAATAAAAAGTGATTCAATAGCCATAGCGTCTGGTGAAAACTTCTTTATAATTTTATTAATTTTTTGTCCTATCTTTTTTAATCTTGTATGAAATTTGTCTTTTGCAGATGTATCAAAACATTCGGAATGTATTAAAATACTGTTTTCTATTATTGCAATTCCAACTCGGTCATATCCAGGATCTATACCAAGAATTTTCATGTCAATAGTATAACAATAAAAGACCTTGTGTTGTTGGGAACAACACAAGGTCTTAACAGCTCAGGTAACCCCCTTAGTCTGTAACCCCCCACATCTTAACATTTTTATTCTGCATTAGTAAATACTTTCTGAACCTCATCATTTTCTTCAAGAGCTTGTACAAGTTTATGAAGACTTTCAATATCAGTATCTTCAAGTGGTATAGTCATATTTGCTCTCATTTCTTCAGAATCTTTTGTAAATGCCCACGAAGCACTTCCTGGCGAGGCGAGTTCTGAACCATGTCTTACAAGAATTGCCTTTATTTCTTGTGTCGCTTTATTTCTATTATCAGTCAAAGCTTCTATAAGTATCGCCACCCCACTAGGACCGTAAGCTTCATACATAATGGTTTCCATTTGCGCGCTATTATCCGTTGTAGCTTTTTTAATTGCTCGGTCTATCGTATCGTTTGGCATATTTTCTTTCTTAGCTTTTTCAATAGCTATAGCCAAGCCCGGAGATTTCAAATTTCCACCAGCTTTCTTTGCTTCTACAGTGATGAGTCGTACAAATTTGCCAAAAGCCTTGCTCTTATCGGCGTCATTTTTTGCTTTCTGATGTTTAATTTTTGAAAATTTATTATGACCGGACATATGTTTATAGGGCAAATACTATCATAATAATTGAAAGTTTTGTATTTGTGTGTTTGAAAGCAAAAATTTCTTGCAAATGCCTATAAAATTTTTTATACTTATCCCAACATAAGTACCCAATGTTATTTATTAGGTTAATTTAAAAGCTATTATGCACGAAGCAGAACCCCAGTATTTTAAGGAGTTTAGGAA
>CAZZPF010000018.1:0-6162 GCA_964655515.1 uncultured Candidatus Saccharibacteria bacterium | reverse complement strand
TTCAGTTTTGCATTTCTTAATTCACTATTTTTTTCCAACTGTGCCTCAGCTCTCATTTTCAACTTATTACCCATTGATCCTTCTTCCTCGGCCCTTACAGTCAACATCGTCAGTGTGATTGAGACTATAAAAGCAATAATTATAATTTTTGATAATTTTAATCTCATATATAGTATAATTTTGATAAATAATAAAACAAACGATAACTACATCATTATAGCAAAAATATAGAAATATGCTAGTATATTGCAACATATGAACATATCAATCATTTTTTCTCTTGGAACCTCGGTTCTGGCCATTATTTATGGTCTATTTTTAATTAAAAATATACTTGGGAAACCAGCCGGCAATGATAAAATGAGGGAAATTGCACTTGCTATTCAGCAAGGAGCAAGGGCCTATTTGAATAGACAATATAAAACCATAGCAATCATTGCTTTAATACTTTTTGCTATTTTATGGCTAACTCTCGGTCTTACTATGGCACTGGGTTTTCTTGTTGGTGCTGTATTTTCTGCTTTGGCAGGATATGTAGGTATGAATGTCTCTGTACGAGCCAATGTTAGAACAGCAGAGGCCGCTCGCGGTGGCATTGCTCCTGCACTAAAACTTGCTTTTGATGGTGGCGCAGTTACTGGATTTTTAGTTGTGGGACTTGCATTGCTCGGGGTGGTTGGATTTTATGCTATTACGAAAGATGTTAATTCTTTAATTGGTTTGGCATTTGGATCAAGTTTAATTTCTGTATTTGCTCGTTTGGGTGGTGGAATTTTTACAAAAGCGGCAGATGTTGGAACTGACTTAGTCGGAAAGGTAGAAGCTGGTATTCCGGAAGACGATCCCAGAAACCCCGGAGTTATCGCTGACAATGTTGGTGACAATGTTGGTGATTGTGCGGGAATGGCAGCAGACCTTTTTGAAACATATGCAGTTACCACAATTGCGGCTATGATGCTTGCTGTTGTTACATTTGGAGGTAATGAAAAGGCAATTCTATACCCACTTGTACTGGGAGGAGTTGCAATTATTTGTTCAATTATTGGTACTTGGTTTGTAAAACTTGGTAAATCACAAAACATAATGGGTGCAATGTACAAAGGTCTTATAATGGCTGGAATATTTTCTAGTATATCTTTCTATTTTGTCACTAAATTACTTATGTCTGATAATGGTAGATTTGAAATTATCAATCTTTTTGGTTGTGCTGTTGTAGGACTTTTAGTTACTGCTACTCTTGTTTTCATAACTGAATACTACACTTCTACAAAATATAGACCAGTTCAATCTATAGCAGAAGCTTCATTATCTGGACACGGTACAAATATTATTCAAGGTCTTGCTATATCTATGAAAGCTACAGCATGGCCTCTCATAACTATTGTTCTCGGTATCCTAGTTACTTATTGGCTTGCAGGACTTTATGGCATTTCTATATCAGCAATGAGCATGCTTTCTATGGCAGGAATTATTGTGGCCATAGACGCCTTCGGTCCTATTACAGATAATGCTGGTGGTATAGCAGAAATGTCAAAACTTCCCAAAGAAGTTAGAGATATTACGGATCAACTTGATGCAGTTGGTAACACCACCAAAGCAGTGACAAAGGGCTATGCTATTGGTTCTGCTGGTTTTGCAGCTCTTGTACTCTTTGCTTCATATACAGAACAAACAAAAGGTTTACTTTTTGAGCTTGGTGATCCGAAAATTATAGCCGGTCTATTTATCGGTGGATTATTGCCCTATTATTTTTCAGCTCTTTCAATGGAAGCAGTTGGCAAGGCTGCTGGGGAAGTTGTGGAAGAGGTCAGGCGTCAATTCAGAGAAATAAAAGGAATAATGGATGGCTCTGCTAAGCCAGATTATGCTCGTTGCGTTGACATTGTAACTTCTGCAGCCATAAAACAAATGATTATCCCAGCTCTCATTCCAGTTCTTGCACCAATTATTGTTGGTTTTATACTTGGACCTATTGCACTCGGAGGTTTACTAGTAGGTAGTATCATAACTGGTTTATTCGTAGCAATATCAATGACCTCTGGAGGAGGTGCTTGGGATAATGCCAAGAAACATATTGAACAAGGAAATCATGGTGGAAAGGGAAGTGATGCTCATAAGGCCGCAATTACTGGTGATACAGTTGGTGATCCTTATAAAGATACAGCAGGTCCAGCTATCAACCCAATGATTAAGATTCTTAATATCGTTGCTCTCCTTATTGTTTCCTTCTTGGTTTAAGGCAAGGCTTAACAGCTTCAAGATCAGTGTTAAAGAATGGGTACAAATACAACAAGTTTATGGAGTGGAGAATCATTGTTTTTAACTAATCGTAAAGTTTTTGGTTTGCGCCTACAACCTTCTTGGTATGCCTATTTACAAATATAGTAACATGTTGTAATGTCAAACATAGATGATCTATGAAAACAAAAACTGTAATTATTGCTTCACATCAAAAAGATCAGTCTGCGCTTTTTCTGATGAAGAGACTTATCGAAATCAGACAATCGGCTCGCCTTATCAACTTTGGCGAGTTCCCAACGGCAATGTTTGGTACTATGCTTTTTGAAAAAACAGCCAGCACGTCGATAACCATGTCAGACGGCTTCTCGTTTGATGAGAATTCCATAAAGAGTATTTGGTGGCGACGACCGCAAGGTCCCGTGAAGAACACTCGAACCCCACTGCTTCAGAAATACATTCAAAATGAGAGTGAGATAGCCTTAAGCTGTTTACTCGTATTCCTCGAAAATGTGTTGTGGGTTTCGGAACCTGAAGCGACTAGGATCGCTAACCGCAAACCGCTTCAACTTGCTTTGGCGAAACAAATCGGATTTAACGTGCCTGAAACCTGCATCAGCAATGATCCCGAAAAGGTTAAAGCTTTTGTAGCCAGGCATTCCGGTATCCCCCTCATCATGAAAGCGGTCGGCAGTAGTTATGTCCGATTGACACATGATCCTGATGATAAATCACGGAAGAACAAAGCAATCTACACGAAGATTGTTAATATTGACTTCCTGTTGGAGCATATTGGACAGGTCTCCAACTGCCCATTTATTCTACAGGAGGCGGTGATTAAGGATTCGGATATTCGCATTACTATTGTTGGTGATCGTGTGTTCGCTTCGGAAATCGTTATTGAGAAAAATGCTAATGGACCTAATCTTGATTGGAGACATCATGATGTGAAAAGGAAATACCTCATGCATAAACTGCCGAAAGATCTTAAGCATAGGTGCATCCAACTGGTTGACTCTCTTGGGCTTAAGTTTGGATGTATCGACATGGGTTTTTCAAAGAAAGACGGCTACTCGTTTTTCGAGATTAATCCGCAAGGACAATGGATGCCGTCTGAACAACTTGTCGGACATCCGATATCATTAGCTCTCGCAAATTTGCTTTCTTGCTGAAAGTATAGTAGGATGCTAACGAACAAACGGCTAGGGTTTCTAGCCAAAATAAGGACAAAGTATGAACACAAAAACTCAACGGCGAGATGAAACGCCAATCACGTTTCTCAACGCCGAGCCTTGCCCAGTCAAAGTTATGGATCCGCCCCAGCAGGGATGCGCTTGCGAAAACGATACATTTATCCAGGGCTCCGGCGACAGCGATACCAACTGAAGATCGGGCACGACACCGAGGCACTCTTTTCGGAGAGTGCCTTTTTTCTTTTCGATATAGTATAGTATTGCCATGGATACAACCCTAATCAAGAAATATACTCATACATTGGAAGCAATTATGGAAACCGATCAGCAAGCTATAAAGGATTTTCGGTCTGGAAAAATTAAGGCATCCGATTTGACAGAAATAAATAGAAAGAATGTCGGTATTGTCAAAAAGATTATAACTGAAATCAGATTCCCAACGATAAATCTAACCTCACAAAAGGCATATAAGGCCGCTGTGTTAGTAGTTTTACATTCCGGAGATATTGATTTTCTTAACGAATCAATTAAGAATTTGCAAAATGCGGATCCTATTTCAATACAAAAAAGAGATATTGCTTACATGATAGACAGAACCCGAGTTATTAAAAATCTACCGCAGTTGTATGGTACGCAATATAATATTAACAAGAATGGTGTCCTAAAATATATCAATATTGAACAACCAGAAGACTTAGAAAAGAGACGTGCGGAATTTGGTATGGAAAGTTTTACTGAATATAAGAAAATAGTAGAACAGAATTTACGAGTTAAATAGTTAGGCATATTTTAATTGTGTGCCAAGCCGTACACGGTCGCGGATTAAGTGACGCGCACAAAGCTGCCATTACTGGTGATACAGTTGGTGATCCTTATAAAGATACAGCAGGTCCAGCTATCAACCCAATGATTAAGATTCTAAATATCGTTGCTCTTCTTATTGTTTCCTTCTTGATTTAAAACTAGATTTAGAGATTGAATATCAATCTTCCACCCAGTAAGTTTGGCGGCAAGTCGTACATTCTGACCCCCCTTACCAATAGCCAGAGATTGCTGATCTTCCGAAACTTGTACAATAGCTCTATTTTCTTCTTTATTTAATTCAATTTTAAGCACTTTTGCTGGTGAAAGGGCCTCTTCAATAAACTGTTCAGGATCTTCATGCCATTGAATAATATCAATTTTTTCACCACCAAGCTCACTCATAACCGTAGAAACCCGAACTCCCCGTTGACCAACAAGAGAACCGATAGGATCAATATGATTGTCATTTGAATGAACGGCAATTTTTGATCTAGCACCTGCTTCACGAGCTATAGATTTGATTTCTACTACTCCTTGAGCAATTTCTGGAGCTTCAACTTCAAAAAGTTTTGCTAAAAGTTTAGGATGTGAACGGGAGAGTTTAAGCATTATGCCTTTTGGTGATTCTTCAACAGCGTATAGATAAGCTCTTATGCGCTCACCTTGCTTATAATGTTCACCGGGGATTTGTTCCTCGTAGGTGATCATTCCCACCGCTCTTCCCATATCTACAAAAATAGAACCCCTTTCAATTCGCTGTACAGTACCAGAAACAATTTCTCCTTCTTTTTCTCCATATTCTTTTAAAACAGAGGTTTTTTCTGCTTCTCTAATTTTCTGAATAATAACTTGTTTTGCTGTTTGTGCCGCAATACGGCCATAATCTGCCTTTTGTTCTAGAGGGAAAACGATCTCATCATCTACTTTGGCATCCTTTTTTATTTTTTTTGCATCAGCTAAAAGTATGTGATGTTCAGGATTAAATCTAACGCGAATATCTTCTTCTGCGACATTTGTAAGATCACCCTCCTCCTCATCATCATTCATAATAACTTTTGATTCATCTACGACAATTTTAACCTGATAAAACTCTACTTTACCAGTATTATTATCAAAAATAGCTCTGACGATCTGACCCTTTTTGCCATATTCTTTTTTATATGCAGTAGCAAGAGCCAGTTCTATGGCTTCAAGCATTTTTTCTTTTGGAATTCCGCGCTCATCCTCAAGTTGTTGAAGCACGGAGTGTATTACCTTTAAATCAAACATATATTTGGTGAAAAAGTTCTTTAATGCGCACAAGCCCTTTTTCTATCCTGCCGGACTAGAAAAAGTCTTCTGCGCTTACGAACTTTTTCAAAATTAATTTTTAAAAAAAGAGCACGCTTTCGGCGAACTCTTGACTGGTAGACTATAGCATATAGTGTACATATCCACAAGTTTACTGTGGCATTATCTTTTCTATTGTTATACAATACATCTAATGGCTCTAGACTATCTTGAAAATAAACCCGGTTTAAAACCAATAGAAGTACTCTATAGTGTAATAGCCGTAACTGTTATGGTCTGGGCTATTGTCTATGTGCAGATGCAGTGGTCAGTGCCTGAACCACAAACTGTAGTTTCTAAGCAAACATTCAGTCAAGCCCTTCTCAATGCTCCAACTGCTGTAGAAGGGAAGTCTGTAATCTTAAACAGAATTAATACTGTAAATACCAATCCTTTAACTGCAGAAGAAAAGTCTATGCTTATCAATCAGATCGATGGTGCGAAAATGCAAGAATATCATTTTACTGTTGCTGAAAGGCAAGAGATTTTCCGTGCGTTGAATGGGGGTTAAACCTGATTTTTTATGAAAAAACGTTATATATTTACACTTTTATTATTGTTTCTTGTTGGAATTACTATCGGTTACTCACCTGTTAAT
>CAZZPF010000017.1:0-8208 GCA_964655515.1 uncultured Candidatus Saccharibacteria bacterium | reverse complement strand
ACGAAAGCGGTGCTCTACCAACTGAGCTACTTTGGCTTACTTTATTTCTGGAGCCGACGATCGGGATCGAACCGATGGCCTCCCCATTACCAATGGGGTGCTCTACCAACCGAGCTACGTCGGCACTTTTAATTACTTCGGTAAACTAACTGTCACGGTTGTTCCCTTATTCAACTCTGAATCAACTGATATTTTTCCACCATGAAGCTCAATGATTCTCTTGGAAGTATACAATCCAACACCACTTTCATCTGGCTCTAGCATCACAGCATTCTTGCCACGATGAAGTCTATCAAAAATATAAGGTAAATCATCCTTTGATATACCGATACCATTATCCTTAATGGTAATCAAAATATTTTCGGCCTTATCTTCTATATTGATATTGACAGTACTGTTTGGTGAATATTTGAATGCATTATCAATAATATTATTGAGTGCTGCCTTAAATTTATCGCGATCGGCAGGAATAATCAATGATTGTGGACTTAAAAAAATGACTTTTATATTTTTCTTTAAGGCAATGAAGTTTAATTCAGCAATGAGCGATTGTACAATTCCTACAACATCTGTATGCTCCAGAGTTAGCGTCAGATTCCCACTATTATCTTCTGCTGTCTTCAACATATTATTAATAATAGTGATAGAATCTCTAACTCTTTCAAGTCCCGCATTAATAAGAGAAAGGCTCTCTGGATTGAGAGTTTTGTCTGATTCCACCGTTTCAAGTGCCCATTTTACGCCAGAAAGTGGGGTGCGAAGTTGATGTTGCGCCACACTTAGAAAATCATTTTTGAGTCTATCAATCTGAACAATCTCCACGAGGCGTTTGGAAGCTTGTTCCTTTTCATATTTTTGTTCTAATGTTTCAATGACTACTCTGTACATATAATAAGCTAAGGTGGCCACTAATATTGTCTGTGTTATGTCTTTCATTATGAATGCGTATGTTATTGTCTCTTTATTATGAACCAAGATCATTAAAAATGTGGATACGGTAATGAAAATACCGATATTTCTAGTTGTATTTTTATTAAGATATATTGCAGAAGAAATAAGCGGAAAAAACAAAACAAATATAAAAGAACTATTAATACCTCCCGTTATAGATATAAAATAAACAAAGAATGTGGCATAAGCATATCTATCAAGATTAAAAATAAAACTTTTCTTATATACTAAATATAAAATAAAGAGAGTGGCATGAATTATTGCAATACAAAAAAGAGAAATTACTACTTTCAATGGCTCTTCTAGCCATGTATAAAGATAAGGAAAATATATAATAGTCAGACCAAAAAAGATTGGGATGATTACGCCAGTTAACTCTAGAACATAGTAATAATAATTTAATTTAAATCCGGAAACGGGCTTGGTGATTTTTGAAGAATTTTTGTCTATTGATTCCATATTTTTTCTACTGCGCGGCCAACCGGGCTCGAACCGGCAACCTCTCCCGTGACAGGGGAGTGCTCTAACCAGTTGAGCTATGGCCGCATAACAGTAAATGTATCAAAAAATAGAGAAAGTACAAGTTGAATTTGATAAATTGTGCCGATGCCTGGACTCGAACCAGGGACCTTCGCTTTATGAGTGCGATGCTCTAGCCACCTGAGCTACATCGGCATTTTTATTAGAAAATTCTTTACTGCATATGAATTTTCAATAGAAATATAACAAAAAATGACGATGTACGCCACTTTTTGAATTTAAACTCTTGTTGCGGAGGCCGGAATTGCACCGACAATTTTCAGGTTATGAGCCTGACGGGTTACTGTTACCCTACCCCGCTATATAGTCCAATATAGTAACATATTACATTAAAAAAGCAAGAGTTATTATGCTGAAAAATTCAGATAAATTGCGGTGAGGAAGTCTTTTATTTTGAGCTTGCGAACAAATAAAAGAGCTTTCTAGCGCAAGTAATTTATCGAATTTTTCTTATATATAATAAAACTCTTCAAATACTTGCTTATACAGGTTAATGACTCTTTGAGCTTCATGTTGATCTAAGGTAAAACTAGAACCCTCATGAGCCACCATATTTCTTATTTTATGAGCTTCCCATGCTTGATCAATAGTTTGAAAATCACCTTTAATAACTCGTTTTAGTTGTTCGCCTATTCCTTCTCCCCCATAGCCCATTTTTGTCAAAAGATCTCCTAGAATAATATCGGCATCAATTATTGCTTGTTTCCAGTCATTGGGATTTTGTGATGAGATATGAGCTATGACTTTTTCCCACATGCGCGCAAGTTCTGGATTATCATTATTTTTTTTATCATTATAAGCCATATCAACTTTGACATTGAATTTTTCGTCTTCTCTTTTACGAATGACTTTCAACCGTTCAACTGAATAGATGATACCAATAAAAAGTATTAGGGAAAACGGAATAGAAAGACCAACTAAAATTCCAATAAAAGATTTTGTTCCTGAAAGAATGTTTGGATAATGGGAAGTAAAAAAATCTACTATTTGATTAAAATAATAAAGCGAATCAATAGATGGCGGAGTTACTACTTCAATTGTTTGTGGATCCATAATTAAATAAAGATTATTCACCTAAAAATTCCTTACTTGCTTCAAAAAGAGTATGTTCATCTCCATGACGAGCGGTCAACTGCAAACCCAAAGGAAGCTTTCCACTAAAGCCGGATGGTATGGACATGGCGGGCATACCAGTCAAGTTTGCTGTAACTGTAAAAATATCTTCTAGATACATTGCTATGGGATCGGAAGATTTTTCTGCTATTTTGAATGCTGGTGCGGGGGTGGTTGGTGTTAATATTATATCAATATTTTCAAATGCTTTCAGGAAATCCTCCGTAAGAACTCGGCGTAAAGCATTTGCACGATTATAATAAGCATCATAATACCCCGATGAAAGCACATATGTGCCTAGAAGTATTCTTCGTCGGGCTTCTTTACCAAAACCCACACCTCTAGTTTCAAAATAGTCATCTATTCCATCCTTGCCGTCTTTATGCAAGCCAAAGCGCACACCATCAAAGCGTGAAAGATTTGATGATACTTCAGCTGGCATAATTACATAATAAATGGGCAATGAATATGCAATATTTGGTAATGTTATATCTTTTATTTCATATCCAAGCTTTTTAAATTTCAAAATACATTCATCAAAATTTTTAATTACATCTTTGTGAATACCATCATTACTTAAAAAATGTTTTGGTACGCCTATGATTGGCTTATTTTTTCCGATTATTTTAGGAGAATATGTTTTTGAAGAAATAGTGGTTCCGTCATATTTATCTTGACCTTGTATGGTATTGTAAATAATTAAAGTGTCAGCAACGGTCTTAGCAAAAGGACCAATTTGGTCAAGTGAAGAACCCATAGACATAAGTCCGTATCTAGAAACTCTGCCATATGTGGGCTTTAATCCCACTAACCCGCAAAAACTTGCCGGCTGGCGAATAGAACCACCCGTATCAGAGCCAAGTGCGGCTAATGCTCCATTCATGGCAAGCGAAGCTGCAGAACCACCGGATGAACCCCCCGCCACGCGCGTTGTGTCATGAGGATTCTTGGTAACCCCAAATGCTGAATTTTCTGTTGAACCGCCCATGGCAAATTCATCCATATTCGTTCTACCTATAAAAACCACATTTTCTTTTTTAAGTTTTTCTATAACAGTGGCATCATAGGTAGCGCGATAGTTTTCTAAAATTTTTGAAGCCGCGCTGGCAATTCTGCCTTTTATTAAAATATTATCTTTTATTGCAAATGGAATTCCAGTCAAAATGGTAGCTGTACCGTCCTTGAAGCGTTTATCCGCTTCCTTAGCTTGCTCTAATACATCATCAAAAACTTCCAGATACACATTTATTTCCTTATTTTTCTTTTGAATTTCATTTAGGTAAGTTTGGGTCAAATCGGTAGCAGAATATTTTCCTCCTTTCATATCCTCATGAGCTTTTCTAATTGTAAGATTTAGAAGATCAATCATGTTAATCATTATTTAATCCTGCGCGATTATTTTCTTAACCGCAATGAAGTCGCCTTCTCTATCTGGTGCTTCATCTAATATTCTCTGACGATCTTCTTTGGAAATAGATTTGATGACATCATCGCGGAAAACATTGTGCACAACTCCCGGAGTTGGTGTATAGTCCATATCCACTGTTGCTTTTTTAATTTGATCTATATAGGCCAAAATAGAATCAATGTCTTTAGTTAATTCTAACTTTTCTTTATTGTCAAGCTTAATTCGTGCTAGATTTGCTAAATTTTCTATTTCTTTTACAGTTATCATGGTGTGATTGTAGCATAAAAACTTTGCTCATCAATTATCTTTACTCCCAACTCTCTGGCTTTTTCTAGTTTTGAGCCAGCGTTTTCACCAGCTACTACATATGTTGTCTTTGAAGATACGGAACTTGAAACTTCGCCACTTAATCTACGAACCATCTCTTGTGCCTTTATTCTGTCCATTTTCATAGTGCCTGTAAAAACAAATGTCTGACCTTTTAATTTTTGATTGCCAGTATTTGATACTTTTTCAATTTTGACATATTTGAGTAAATTTTTCACCAACTTTTTATTTTGACCTACTCTAAACCAATCATAGATGGCTTGTGCTACAACAGGACCAACTCCAAAAAGAGATTCAATTTCTTTATATGTGGCAGAAGCCATTTTTTCAATAGAACCAAAGTATTGTGATACATCGTGCGCTGTTTCTTCACCAACTTGAGGAATAGAGAGCGAAGCAATAAAACGAGGCAAACTTACTTTTCTAGCTTTTTCTATTGAATATAAAAGATTATCAACTGATTTTTCAGCAAAACGAGGTAGGGCTAAAAGATCCCCGCGTTTCAAGGTAAAAATATCATCAAATGTACTAATCAAGCCCTGTTCTAAAAGAATATCAATAATTTTAGGTCCAAGACCATCTATATCAAAGCACTTCTTTGAAACAAAGTGGTAAAATTTGCGCTTTTGCTGTGCAAATGAATCAGCTGATACGCATCGCCAAGCCGCTTCGCCCGGTATTCTTTCTATCCGTCCGTCACCACCACATGCTGATACGCGAGTTGGAAAAATATATGGTTTTGAATTTTTTGGTCGCAATTCTTTCACAACCGAAACAATGTCAGGTATAACATCACCCGCCTTTTGTAAAACCACCGTATCGCCAATGCGTACATCCAAGCGTTTTATTTCATCTTCATTATGAAGCGTGGCGCGAGAAACCGTTGAGCCAGCTACTGTAACCGCCATAAGATGTGCTACGGGTGTCAAAACGCCTGTACGGCCTATTTGCAAGACAATATCTTCTACAACTGTTGTAACCTGTTCTGCGGGAAATTTATAAGCCACACCCCATCTAGGTGACTTGCCAGTAAAACCTAAAGCGTCTTGAATCTTCTTTGAATTTATTTTTATAACTATGCCATCAAGTTCATATTCTAAACTATGTTTTTTCTTTGACCAAGTTTCATAAAAATGTTGAATATCTTTTATATTATTAAAAACTTTTGTGTATTGATTAGTCTTCAATCCAAGTTTAGAAAGAAGTTCTATTTCTGCAAATTGAGTATCGGGAATTCTAGTGTCTAATGAATCAATATCGTATATAAATGAGTCTAGTTCACGAACTGCGGTCATCTTTGGATCAAGTTGGCGAATAGACCCCGCGGCCAGATTACGAGTATTGGCATAGATTGGTTCGTCAGATTTTTCTCTTTCTTTATTTATTTTTTTAAGAGTTTTTTTACCCATCCAGGCCTCACCCACCACAGTAATATCAACATTCTTTGAAAGATTAAGCGGTATGCTTTTTATAGTTTTTATATTATGAGTTACTTCCTCACCGACAATACCGTTTCCGCGTGTAGCACCTTGCACCAATTTCCCATTTTTATATTCAAGAATAATTTTTAATCCGTCTATTTTTAATTCACAACAATATTCAATTTTTTCATTTACAATGTCGCCCTTTCGCATAAAATTTTTCACCTTCTCCTCCCATTTGACAAGTTCTGCAAAACCAAAGACATCGTCAAACGACCATTGACGTGTTTTATGAGTAACTTCCTTAAATTCCTTGAGTGGCTCGCCTCCTACTCTTTGAGTAGGGCTGTCGGAAGTTATAAGTTCTGGATACTTTTTTTCTATGATATCAAGCTCTTTTAAAAGAGAATCATATGCTTCATCAGAAATTTCTGATTTGTCCAGTACATGATAAAGATGGCGATGCTTTTCAAGCCCCTCTTTAAGAATTTTTAAGCGTTTTTTTACTGTTTTGGGTATATTTTGTGACATGCTATAAGGATAGCATATCAAAGAAATAATTTAATATGTAAGACGAAGTGCGCGCTCCACTCTTCTAGCGTTTGCTTGATTACAAGCAGTTCCACTCCAACCCATATTGTATCCCCTTGATTCAATGGTTGTTCTAGGAATGTTGCCTAGTGTAGTGGGTTCGCTATTATCATAATATTGCCGTACAGTGACAATAGCACAAGCATTATTATTTAGTTTTACATGAAAGGTAAATGTGCCCTCTTGTCCACTTGGTACATATGGCATATTGGCAATTTGGCTTGCACAGATTGGGGAAGTATCTTGTGGTGAAGATGTAGAAAAATTAGTACCATTATCATTATATATCGCACATTCACGGCCACTATCAGCCGCATAAAATGCATAAGTTGATTCACGAGCAGACGATGCCAGTAAAAACTCCTTTTTACTGATTGTCAGAATGGAAATGCCTATGGCTAGCACAACAGAAGAAACAAGCACCGCAAAGAGCAGTGTATATCCATTATTTAATTTTTTATTTCTATTTATCATCTTGTAATATTAAATAATTCATTTTCTAGCGTAACTGCATTTGAAATAGTACCATTTTGCCAAGAGACAGTTACTATTGCTTTTGCTTCATCTGAGCTATTGACTGGATTAACTATATAAAAACTTCTACTGAATTGAGATTTATTTGAAGCATTACCTTGAATTCTATAACCATTTCCATCATCGTGATAAAGTATGCAACTACTACCTGAACAAGGATTTGCTGTTGAATTAGAATATGTATCCACACTACATTGATTTGGCAAAGAATTACATTTCGTGTTATCAGTTAATCCAGTTAACCAAGGAATTTCAACTAAAATATTATTATCCCTAACATTCTTTATATATTCCATAGCGTCTTGAGCCAGAAATGAAGCTGTTATTTGATCTCGTGCATAGATAGCGGCAGTCAGACCTTTTTGGGCAATAGTCAGAGGCCCTGCAATAGCAATCATCAAAATAGCAATGGCTACAAGTGTCTCAACTATAGTGAATGCTTTTTGTTTTGTTTTAAAAAAATATTTCATATCATTAATTTCCTATTCTTTGTGATACGGAAGTTTGCAATTCAAAAGCGGTTCTTTCTCGTTCTCTTACACCCACATATCCTTTAAGCCATAAAAAAGCTTTGGGTTTAGTAGTGAGTGATATATCAACTTTCAATATTGAATTTGTTATTTTGACATCGGGTGAAATAAGTGCACTGAAATTATCATTGCCATTACTATTTCCGATAGTTGAAGTACACGCAGTCTGTTCAGCTTTTTCTATGGTCTGACTACTTAAAACATAACGATAAGCATAGATAAGGTTACATTGATTTGGTATTGATCCAGATTTTTTTGAAGAGTTAAAAGCGATTAACCAATCACTATTTGTTTTAGTACATGATGATAATGCTGTAATTGAAGAAATCCCGCCACCAATAGAATCAGCGCAATAATAATTGGCTCCTACGCGCATCTCTCTTGACATTGATTCAAGAGCAAAATTTAGATTATTTATGGCGGTTTTTAGAGATTGAGACTTTTTGTTTGCATCTGTGATTTTTAAAAATGCGCCAATAGCTATCAGTGCCACAACAGTAAATATTCCCAATGATACGATCATTTCAACCAATGTAAATCCTTTGTGTTGTGTTGCGTATTTCATACTATTTATTTCTGAAGTACTGCTATCTGTCCCGTAGAACGTACAGCCACTTTACGGGTAGAACCATCAGTACTTTGAAGGGTGATCTCTGCATAAGTATAAGATGAAGAATTGCCACCCCCCATTAGAATTGCATTGGGATCAGGACGTTTGAAACTGATATTAAGAATAAGAACTTCATCTTTTCCTCTATCACAATTAGAAGAGTTATATGTCAGACATATGGAT
>CAZZPF010000016.1:0-3755 GCA_964655515.1 uncultured Candidatus Saccharibacteria bacterium | reverse complement strand
ATAAATGATCCCATCATCATACATTTTTTTGAAAGTAGTATTGACGGCGAGATTTCTTTTTTCATCCAAAGTAAAAGCTTCTCTTGACCAATCAAGAGAGCATCCTATTTTTTTCATTTGTTCAATGATCGTGTCGTGACTTTCTGTAGCAAATTTTTCTACGCGTTTCAAAAATTCTGTTCTACCGAGATCGTGCCTATTTTTGTTTTCTTCTTTTTGAATTATTTTTTCTACTTTTGATTGAGTAGCGATAGCCGCGTGGTCTGTGCCTGGGATCCACAAAGTTCTCAACCCCTTCATTCTGCCGTGACGAACCATTATGTCCTCTATAACCAACATATAAGCACTTCCTAATGTTAGTATACCGGTCACATTGGGTGGGGGAAGTACTATCGAAAAATATGGAGCATCGGATTTAGTCACGCCTTTTTCAATACATATATCAGGGTTGAAAAAGCCACTTTCCTCCCATTTTTTATAAATAGAATCTTCATGCTCACTTGGATTATAAGGTTTTTTTAATTCTTCAGTATTCATTTTTATGTATTTTAATAATACATGAGATGGAGTTTAATTTACAGTTTTTAGCTTATTTTACTGGAAAGGCCATTCTTTGTATAAATTGTCCTTATCACACATTTTGTCCTTTATCATAAAAGTCCCTAAGATTAAGGTCATATAATAATTATAAAAGACACTATGTCCTTTATATAGGACAAATTTTATACTAATAATTCTACATTTTTATAAAATGCCTTTAAAAATAAGGCTTTAATACAATTATCACTATATAGTAACTCATTTTTGATAATTTGACAAAGCTTAAAGATTACTCTAATATATGAGAATTAAACTAAATTAATATATATGGATAAATTCTTTTTTAAAAAAATTAGCAGTAAATTTTTTGTAGGTTTTCTTTTGATTACTTTGGTAGGGAGTCCTCTATCTGTTTTGGCCAATAATAGCAATGATGAAAATAGTTCTTCTACTTCAATAGAAATATGTGATGCTAAAAGTACTGAGATAGTTGTTCCGGGAATAGATGAAGATGGTGTGATTTATAACAATGACCAGGGTGATGGGTTGTTTCGCATTGAAATGACTTCACCAGTAGGACTTTCTGATGCGGATTATGCTAATTACTCCTGGGGAAATTGGCACACTGATGATAGAGCAAGACATCATGGTAGCTCTCTTTTTATTATAAAAAATGCTGCACCTATTTTTGGTCCAGACACTGATCCTGTTACTAAAGATTCGCATCCTGATGGAAAGCGTGTGGTTAATTGGACAGCGAAAATAGATTCTTTATTGTTAGACCCAACTTACGATGAAAGTAGAAGTAAGGTGGCAAATGCCGGAAGAGGAGTCGGTGTTAATATGGAGCTCAATAATGGCGATTCTCTCAATTTTATTGTTAATGCGATTAAAGATATAGGTGATGATCAGGGTAGTTATACACAAAATGTTGGTAAGGTTCATATTCATATATGTAAAATAAACATCCCACAGGTCATTACTCATAGTTGTATGTTACCGAATTCATTAGGAGACAGTACAGTTGAACCAATCGTTCACGGTTTGGATACTTACTCATTGCAAGATATTTTCAATCAATTAAGTATCAATAAAAATGTAATATCAGATCAAAAGCAATATCAAGAATGGAATGTTGGACAAGCCACTACATCAGTCACGGTAGAATTCTTGAGCAAGAATGCTGGTTTGAATTCTACTTTTGGCTATTACTTGAATACAGATAAGACTAGCTTTTCTCCTAAATTATCAACTGTTGGACAGACAGCTACTTTCGACTTATCACCTGGTTCTAAAATAGGTTTTGGGATTGATATTAGCAACGGCACTTTTTATGCCACTCACAATTCTATAAATGAAAATAGCAATGATCATTCTGTAGTTTATGAATTAGCTAATAATGTTTATATTATTGCTTTTGAAGATTTAGCTCTCGCTTCTTCTGATACGGATTATAATGATATTATAGTTAAAATTACAGTAAATAACTGTATTCCTGTTGTTTCTCCAACTAACACTCCACCTATCATTACTCTTATAGGAGCTAACCCATTAAATATCACTGTCGGTAATGTGTTCACTGATCCAGGGGTTACCGCTACTGATACCGAAGATGGAGACTTGACTTCAGCTATAGTTCGAACGGGTAGCGTTAACGCCTCCACGACTGGCACTTATACTTTAACTTATGTTGTTAAGGATTCGGGTAATCTTTATGCGACTACTACTAGGACTGTCATTGTAAATCCAGTTTCAACGACTACACCTCCTGTTGAGCCACCAGCAAATCCTCCAACTAATACAGGCGGTGGTGGTGGAGGTGGCAATTTGGGAGGTCATAGGCATGATATATCTACAATTTCAAGCGGAGGGGAAATTCTGGGTGCCACTAGTTGCGCTTATCTAAGGGACTATTTGAAGATAGATTGGCAGAATGATCCGATAGAAGTATTAAAGCTCCAATCATTCTTAAATGTCTTTGAAGGCGAAGCATTGTCCTTAACAGGTGTTTTTAATCAAGGTACGCATGATGCAGTAGAGAGATTTCAGATTAAATATAACGAAGATATTCTGATTCCTTGGGGTGATAAGGTGACCACTGGTTTCGTCTACATTTTGACTAAGAAAAAAGTAAACGAAATTTATTGCAATACTATTTATCCTTTAAACACAGCTGATCAAAATGAGATAAATGCTTTTAGAAATTCTAAGAACAATAATTCTAATGGTCAAAATGGAGACACTAACGATCATGTCGGATTCATACAAGGTTCAAATGTGGGGTCAAGTGCTTTAGGAAGTATTGCTATCGACGGCTCCCCGATAGTAAAGCTTAAAAATGACTCCCCAGCAAATAAATCTGTCATAAAGAATTTAGCAGTTTCTCTTTTTGCTTTGCCTCAAAAGATATTGAGCGAGGGTAAATATATTGCTATTTTCCTGATTATCCTTCTTATAATTATAGCCGTCATCAAATATTTGTTTGGTCCAAAAGAAAAGGGAGGTTCTGACTTTGATAGTACTCCTAGTTCACAAGATGTCGTAGTTGAAGATGGAGATCCTGTGATTGATTTACCACCAAGAGAAAACTTTAGTGAAAACCTCAATCAAAACTCAACAGCCAGTTTACCTCCGGATGAAATAATCATAGATTCAGAAGAAAATCTAGATGAAATAGAAGAGTAATTTTAACTTATACTTAAGTTGCCTTTGGCTCTTAGTTCTCCATCACCCCTATCTCCCTTTAAATATTCTATATAACCAGCCACCGCTATCATGGTGGCGTTATCAGTAGTTAGTGATTTTTCTGGTATCAATATTTCCATGATTGGGTAGGTCGTTTTAAGGTTCAAAAAACTTTCTCGCAAAGCCTTATTTGCTATTACTCCGCCGCCTATAATCAAAGTTTTAGGGTTATATTGTTCTATTGCTTTCTTAGTCTTTGAAACTAGGGTTTCTATGACCGCATCCTCAAATTCTCTTGCTATTTCTAACTTTTCTTTTTCCTCTAATTTCCCAATCTTTTTTATGTAATATAGTACTGATGTTTTTAAACCCGAGAAAGAAAAATTTAAATCTTTAGAATAGATCATGGGTCTAGGAAACTTCATATCTTGTTGGATTTTTTTGGATCTCGCCTCCTCGGCTAGGCGAGATATCTCTGGTCCACCCGGATAGGGAAGTCCAAGCATTCGAGCTACTTTATCAAATGCTTC
>CAZZPF010000015.1:0-19368 GCA_964655515.1 uncultured Candidatus Saccharibacteria bacterium | reverse complement strand
TAAATTTTCTAAGCATATTACATCCTGAAAAATACCTTTAATGTGACCCCCCCCCCAACGAGATTTTCATGTCCCTATCGTACATAAGATTACGGAATTTTATAAGGATATATATAAAATAGGAAGCAGGGTATCAAAGCGAGATAAATTCGGCATATATCTCAAGGTTGAAAATATTTGCATTGATTTGATAACTATATCAATTGATTCTGCGCTAAATCAAAAAGAAAGGAAGAGGCCGATCCTATATGAGCTTCGTATAAAAATCGAGACTCTAAAACAACTAATTCGTCTGATGAATGATTTAGAAATTATTGAAAATATATCTTATATCTTTTTAGAATCGAAACTTCAGGAAATATCCAAAATGGCTACTGGCTGGATCAAATATTTAGAAACATAAAAGAGGATTTCGTCATCCTCTTTTACATTACGAGACTTCTGCACGGGCGCGCAAGTTGGAGTTGGAGTTCGACGGGTTGTACCAATTGACGTTCACCTTGCGATTGTCGGTGTTCCAATTCACGTTCGGGACATTACCGTCAGAGTTGCGCGAACCCGTGTTCTATCCATTCCCATCGATATCACCGGAAATCTTTTACAAAATTTCCTGTGTTATCTTGCCGTGGCAAGTAGTATTTTGAGCCAGTACCTAATGAGAGCACATGCTCATTAAAAATGGATAGGCAGTTTCGTTTTCAAACTGTGGCAAACCGATACTCCAATTTTATTCGAAGCCGGTTGTAATAGCCAACGATATATAATAATAATGCATAATAACAGAAATCGCTATCCAACAAAAGTTGGATAGCGACGGGTACAAGGGTACAAGACCCAAGTCACCAGTGTTACGAAACTACTGCACGGGCGCGCAAGCGGGAGCTGGAGTCCGACGGGCGGGACCAATCGACGTACACCCCGCGATAGGCGGTGCCCCAATCCACGTACGGGACATAACCGTCAGAGTAGCGCGAACCCGTACACAGGGTCACATTTTTCTCATCCAAGTGATTACCTGTAGCCAGGAAGTAGCCAAGTTCCAGCAGAAGGCGTTCCAAGAGAGTGATCCCTTTTACATCTTCCTCTACCAGAGTGTTGGCTGACTTGTCCTTGAGTGCTTCGTCGGCCTCAACTGTTTTCTGAAACTTCACTCGGTAGGGGCCGTCTTTCTCTGAGTCGCGGTCGTTCTTGGTAACTATCCCATCAAGGTCTTCGGCGTAGAGATAAAACTTTACGCCAAGAGCTCTGAGAGCATTTACCACCATGTTCGAAGTGACACCCCTGAAGACCGGCACAACCCAGAAGTTCGGATCGTTGACATCCTCATTGTTGAAGTCAGCTTTGACTCCGAGCAGTTCGTACACCTTCTTCCAGTCAATCACGACATTGTCGAGACCGAAGGGATTGCGATGTTCAAGGATTGCTTGGATGTGGATTCCGTTGAGACTTCCATCTTCGATTTGGCGGAACATGTCTTTGAGTTGAGAAGCCGATACAGTCGACCCCCCTACGACTATTTTGGTAGCCATATTTTTTTCTTTCTTTTGTGCCTATGCAGTTTTGTTTTACTTTTGAATAGCAGTGAACCGAGCACATTGCCCAGTTCCTATTCTTTTGCTATTATAGCATATCCAACCATAAAGTCAATGGGGTGTGGTAATGTCTCAACAGCTTGAAATCACCTTCGCAAAACTTTTAGAAAACTACGCCTATGCAGAGGCGTTAAACCGTACTTTTTAATAGCCCTATAATGCCCTTCTGTTCCATATCCTTTATGTGCTTCAAAACCATATTTTGGATACTTTTTTGCCCACTGTTTCATTTTCCTGTCTCGTAAGATTTTTGCGCATATAGACGCAAGTGCTATGACTTGTACTTTGGCATCACCTTTTATAATAGTTTTTTGATTTATAAATTCTTTAGGAGCTTTCAAGCCACCGTCTAGTAGAACTCTTGCTTTATCGGGTTTGATTTTTAATTTAGCTAGAGACAATTCAAGCGCTTTTTTTATTGCAAATGAAAGTCCTTTTCTATCTATGACTTTTTCTGATTGAAATGAAACTGTAAAATTTATAGAACCTGTCTTTTGGGCTTCTTTTATTTTACTAAACCATTTTTCCCTTTTTTCTTCTGAAAGCTGTTTGGATTCTTTAACACCACGAAAAAGCTTGCTGGCGGAAGGTTTCAAAAAGACAAAAGCCCCGACCGCCACCGGCCCCGCTATTGGTCCTCTACCGACTTCGTCTATGCCGATCATATATTTATAGTTTTTTCTTGACATGAATATTTAGGATGATATACTATCTGTGTAGTACCGTCCAAAACCACTCATAATTGGGTGGTTTTGTGTTTATTGAAATATTCAATCTGATTGCGCATTTTATCAAGATTTATGAATTCCCCCCTTCTCAAGAGTTCTCTAGAAATGTGACTTTTACTCGAGATAATAATAATCTTCTTACCCAATTCTTTAAGTAAATCTAATAAATAAGCAAAATCAGAATCTCCAGAAAATAAAATTATGGTATCATAGACGTTAGAAAATCTATACGCGTCAAGTGCAAGTTCAATATCCAGATTCCCTTTTCTAATAATAGCCCCTGAATTATCTTTAATCTCTTTGACTTCTTTACTGTGTACGGTGTAGCCATATTCTACAAGCTTGTTTATAAAAATTGTTTGCTTTTTATTTAATCTAAGAAAACTTGTATATAAAAATATATTTTTAGTTGCTAAATTTAGATCACATAATAACCAGTATAGTTTCTGATAATCAATTCTCCAATTTAAAGTCCTTTGCGAATGAAATAAATTTGCTTCATCTATAAAAACTCCTATTCGACCTGATGTATATTGAATAAACATAAGTTTCTTACAAATTGTAAACAACTGAATTATCCCAAGTAGAAAAATATAAGCAATACTAAAAACTATGAAAACTTTATTTCAACTGCTCAATTTGTGGATAACTTGCTATAATTATCCTATGTCTCGCTTCATCCACCTTCACACACATAGTCATTATTCTCTTTTGAATGCTTTGCCGAAAATTGATGAATTGGTGGGTAAAGCTAGAGAATTTGATATGCATGCATTGGCTTTAACTGATGCGGGAAATCTTTATGGAGCTATTGAATTTTATAAAACATGCAAGAAAAAAGGGATCAAGCCAATTCTCGGAGTAGACTTTTATGTAGCTCTGCGAACTAGAAAGGATATGCAGGCGGGTATAGATAATCGTCGTAATCGCCTATTGCTTCTGGCTAAAAATTATGAGGGGTACAAAAATTTGATTAAACTCGTTACTGATTCTTATCTGGAAGGATTTTATTATAAACCTCGTATTGATCGCGAGCTTATAGAGAAATATTCTGGCGATCTCGTCTGTATTGCCCCATCATTTTCAAGCGACATTTCTCAAGCAGTCAAAGCAAAAAACATAGAAAAAGCCAAGGAATTGATTGCCTATTATAAGAAAGTGTACGGTGAATCCAATTTCTTTATAGAAATTACCCGTCATCCTGAAATACAAGGTCATGAAGGACTAATGCAACAACTTATAAAACTTGCTAGAGAAACTGGCACTGAAATAGTAGCTGGACATGATGTCTATTACATATATCCAGAAGATAAGACTGCCAGAGACACTCTTATGCTTGTCAATACCTCTCACGATATGTCTGATAGAAACTCTGAAGGAGAAGAGGTTGATTTTTCTTTTATTTCTAGAGAAAAAGCTGAAGAGTTATTTAGAGATATTCCTGAAGCTCTAGACAATACTCTAAAGATCGCTGATATGTGTAATCTGGAAATAACTCTTGGAAAATGGTATTTTCCAAATTTTATTCTTGAAAATGGTCTGTCTTATGATGATCAGTTTAAAAGACTGGCTTATGAGGGACTTCATAGAAAGCATTTTGAAAAAACAAAAGAAGTAATTGATAGGATTGAATATGAACTAAAAGTCATAAGAGATAAGGGTTATGCTCAATACTTTCTTGTAGTATATGATTTACTTCGTTTTGCCCATGAGCATGGAATATTGACTACTATCAGGGGATCAGTAGCGGGTTCCCTCGTTACTTATTTGACTGGAATCACAAATATAGATCCCATGGAATACAAACTTCCTTTTGAGCGATTTTTGAATCCGGAAAGACCTTCTGCGCCAGATATTGATATGGATTTTGCAGATAATAGACGGGATGAAGTTATAGAATATACTCGTCAAAAATACGGACACGATAAAGTAGCGCAGATTGGCACATTCGGCACCATGATGGCACGGGGTTCGGTTCGCGACATAGCCAGAGCTATGGGTTTTGCTTATGAAGTTGCTGATCGCATTTCTAAACTCATTCCCATAGGAGCGCAGGGTTTTCCTATGACTATTGACCGCGCCCTGACTGAAGTTCCTGAATTGAAAGAAATTTATAATAGAGAAGAAGACGCGCGACGCATTATAGATATGGCAAAAAAAATTGAGGGTTGTGCTCGGCATATTTCTGTACATGCCGCGGGTGTGGTCATTTCTCCTGATCCACTTATTGAACATGTGCCTCTTCAATACGATAGCAAGGGCAAAGAAGATGCAAATGGAAATAGCACTAGAAAAATTATTACCCAATATGATATGCACTCTGTCGGTGAAGATGGTGTTGGTCTTCTTAAATTTGATTTTTTAGGTATAAAAAATCTTTCAATCTTGGCTGATGCGGTGGATAGAGTGAAAAAAATTGAAAAAAAGGAGATTGATATTGAAAATATTCCACTTGATGATAAAAAAACATTTGAAATGCTGGCGCGTGGTGAAACTGTTGGTGTCTTTCAGCTCAATGGCAGTGGTATGACAAAGTTTTTGGTAGATCTCAAACCAACAAGTATACATGATATCAATGCTATGGTGGCGCTTTATAGACCTGGGCCCCTTGAATCTATTCCTCAATATATTGAAAGAAAACATGATAATTCAAAAGTAGAGTATCTTGATCCTAGAATGAAAGATATTCTTGATCGTTCTTATGGCGTTATTACTTATCAGGATGATGTGATGATGATAGCTATAAAGCTTGGCGGGTATTCATGGCTTGAAGCAGACAAGCTTCGCAAAGCCATGGGAAAAAAGATTCCAAGGGAAATGCAAGAGCAAAAGGAGAAATTGATTTTAGGACTTATTAATAATGGTATGGTCAAGAAAAAAGCCGACATTTTGTGGAAGCTCATAGAGCCATTTGCGGCTTATGGATTCAATAAAGCTCATGCCGCAAGTTATGGAAAAGTCTCTTATCAAACGGCATACATGAAAGCCAATTTCCCTGCTATTTATATGTCTTCAGTTTTGACTGCTGATTCAGGAGATGTAGAAAAAATTGCTGAAACAATTCATGAATGTAAGCGTATTGGAATGCCCATACTGCCACCCGATGTCAATGAAAGCTTTAGTCAGTTTACTGTAATTAAAAACAAAGAAGACACCATCAGATTTGGACTAGTTACTATAAAAAACTTTGGTCAAGGCATTGCAACGGCAATTATTGAAGAAAGGAAGCGTGTGGGCCATTTTAAATCACTTAGTGATTTTCTTGAAAGAGTTAAAGATAAAAATCTAAATAAAAAATCACTTGAGGCATTGATCAAATCTGGCGCTATGGATAGTTTTGGAATAGATCGTGGAGTTCTTTTAGGAAATATTGAAACCTTACTTTCATATAATAAGGAAAGAGATAAGCAAGCAGAAAATCAAGATTCCCTTTTTGGACTGATGGCTGACGCTTCCTCTATTCCCACACTAAAACTTGCTGAAGTTCCAAAAGCTGAAATGATTGATAAACTTGCTTGGGAAAAGGAATTATTAGGACTTTATATTTCTGGACATCCACTTGAACGCTATCGCGATATTATTGCAAAAAGAGACATGGATATAAAAAAGGCAACGGAGACTCTGAAAGATGGTGATGAGGTAACTATTGCATGCATTGTAGATGAAATAAGACCAATTACTACGAAAAAGGGTGATCAAATGGCTTTTATAAAAGTCACTGATTTTTCTGGATCAATTGAAGCTGTGGTTTTCCCTAGAACACTGGTTGAATTTAGACATTCTTTTACTCCTGATAAATGTCTTGCAATAAAAGGTAAGATGTCAGAAAGAACAGGACAACACAATGGACAAAAAAGTATAATTATTGAAAGGGTGAGGGTTTTGGGTTAAATAAGTTTAAATGAAAACTTCTTTTTCCAAATCAGCTATTCTGGGCTTATGATCTTGTAAAAGTATTTGTTCAACATTTTGAGCTCTAACTTCATATCTTCCAATATGTTCATGTATACCTTTTATATCATCTTTTGTTGCCATTTCTCTCTTAATCTCATTAATTTCATACTCAAGGTCTTCTTTAGTAACCATATCTTTTATATCATCCTTAGTAACCAGAGTGTCCTTTATAATTATCGCCAGTTCATTGAAAGATGTTTCAATTTTAACATCAATGTGTTTCTTAAATTCTTTAAAATATAATGGCTCTGTTTCATTCATAATGGTTTTTTGATTAAGTTTATTAATAATGAGTACTTAAGTGATGATATTATATAATTCTTTAATAAATTTATGCAATAGAGAAAACCACAAAAACTTTATCAAAACTTTATTTCGTTAATTAGTGACCATTCTATTTGATTAAATTAAGGAAAATTTTTAATTAAATTTGTGATTGGGAAATGAAATAACATTTTTGTAAATAAAAAGGCGAAGGAAAAATCCAACGCCTTAAAGGTTTTGGGGCATCACAACGAGCTTCTCTAATGAGAAAGATACGGCCACGCCCCGTTCCTCCGTAGAGGAAAGTTTGGAGAGAAATTGTCTACCTCTCGAATTTCTCGAAAAAGCCCAATCTTCTCTCTTGCCAGCTTAAGCTGGAAATTTGTAAAAGAGCACTACTCACCCTGCCTTACGGCAAATTTAGAAGAAGTACTTCTAATAACATTCAACTAAGAATAATTGATTAAACACTTTTTTCTCTCTACACCAAAATCTATTTATAAATTAGCATACGTTACTAAAGCTGTCAATCCCTCCCTATCTCAAGTTAAAAATGCTAAAGTTATAACCATGAAAGAAATAAATCTTGAACACCTCCGCCATACGCTTGCCCATCTTTTGGCATCAGTGGTTAATGAACTCTATCCAGGAACAAAAAACACGATTGGCCCAGCTATTGACGATGGCTTTTATTATGACTTTGAATTCCCCGCTGATGTGAAGCTTTCTGATAAAGATTTGCCAAAAATTGAAAAAGAAATGAAAGTACAGCTTAAATCTTGGAAAGAATTCAGTCATAAAGAAATGACTGAAAAAGAAGCACGAAAATATTTTAAGGATAATCCATACAAACTTGAACTTATAGATGAAATCGTAAAGAAAGGTGAAAAAATAACTTTTTATAATTGTGGTGACTTTACAGATCTCTGTCGTGGTGGACATATAGAAAATCCATCAAAGAAAATTACGCTAGATTCTTTCAAACTTTCACGAACTGCAGGTGCATATTGGCGTGGGGATGAGAAAAATAAAATGCTGACACGCATTTATGGTTTAGCTTTCAATTCTAAACTTGAACTTGATGACTATGAAACTATGCGAGTGGAAGCTCTAAAAAGAGATCATAAGAAGCTTGGTAAGGAACTGAAACTTTTTACTCTGTCTCCACTAGTCGGATCTGGACTTCCCCTTATCCAGCCAAGGGGCATGATCATTCGCCAAGAGATTGAAAATTATCTTTGGGAATTACATAAGAAAAAAGGTTATTCTAGAGTATGGACTCCTCACATTGCAAAAGAAGAATTATATAAAGTGTCTGGACACTATGATAAATTTGGAGATCAACTTTTCAAGGTCACAGGTGGTGAAGAAAAATTTTTCTTGAAACCGATGAACTGTCCACATCATATGCAGATTTTTGCTGACAATCAATTTTCATATAGAGACATGCCTGTGAGATATTTTGAACTGGCAACTGTCTATCGTGATGAAAAATCTGGTCAACTGGCAGGACTAACCCGAGTCAGATCCATCACCCAAGATGATGGACACCTTTTCTGCAGGGTTTCGCAGATTAGAGATGAAGTGACAAGTATTATAAATATCATCAAGACTTTTTATAATACTATGGAACTTATGAATGACTATTGGGTAAGCTTATCAGTGCGGGGAGATGATAAAAACAATTATCTTGGTTCAGATGAAATTTGGAAACAAGCTGAAGAAGCACTGGAAGTTTCAGCGAAAGAAAATAATTTGACATATAAAATAATAAAGGGTGAAGCTACATTTTATGGACCTAAATTAGATTTTATGTTTAAGGATTCTATAGGTCGTGAGTGGCAACTTGCAACTATTCAGTGTGATTTTAACTTGCCTGAAAGATTTAATCTTTCATTTATTAATGAGAAAAGTGAAAAAGAAAGACCTGTAGTTATTCATCGAGCAATTTCTGGATCTCTTGAAAGATTTTTAGGTATTGTTATTGAACATTTTGCCGGCAAGTTCCCTCTCTGGCTTTCTCCAATTCAAGTCCGTATTATCCCCATAGCTGAAGAGCATCATAAAAAAGCATTAGAGCTTTTTGAAAAAATGAAAGAGGCCGAAATAAGAGTTGAGATAGAATTTTCTCATAATAATTTTAACAAGAAAATCCGACAGGCAAAAATAGAACATATTCCTTATTTTATTATTATTGGTGATAAGGATATATCTGCAGGAAAACTAACACTTGAGAGTAGAGATGTGGCTCAAATTGGGCAATTAATTGAAGAAGAGATAATTCTAAAAATAGTTAGTGAGATTAAAAATAGAAAATAAGTAAGTAAGTGGTCTGGCAAAGCAAGCTTTACCAGACCATCGTGGGGATATTTTTCAACACCCATCCTTCTCCTCATTTATAAAATTTTTTGCCGCAAGCTCAAGGATTAAGTTATGCGACATGCCAAGTTCTCTTTTCAACTTAGCCATTTCTTCTGATCCTTCTGGAGTCAATTTGCCCGATCCTGCGGCCATAGCAAGCTGGGCAAATCTAAGGATCTTTGCTTTCCTTTCATTGTCGTTCATACTTATCCTTTCTTCCCAAATAAATGGGACTTTTGTTTTGCTTTGAGACTTACTAACTACACTCACTATATAATGATTAAATGATATAAGTCAATAGTATTTAGACATTATATTTGGAGCTAACACCCGTTCATTTTTTATATCTTATTTCTATTGAAAATAAGATAGAACACTATAGTAAGAAGTACTAGAATGACAAGTACAAGAACCCAGCCCCATGGCACATTCTGCAGTGAAAACAGCGAGGTTGCTTTTAGATTATTTTGATCTGTCTTGGTTTCATCCTTTTTAATAGTTGTATTTTTATCAGTACTTTCAACTTTTGTGGTATTTACATATTTTACAACAGGAACAGGGGGTGGAGTATAATTACTATAAGTATTTCCATAATTTTGATTTGGTACTCCAATTAAAACACTATTTGAACATATTCGTGTAATAGTTTGATTTCCTGAATAAACTGTAACTGAAGCAGTCTTTGGTCCACCTGAATGATAAATTACATTGATAGAATTTCCTGAGCCATAAAGATAGTCAGTTCCACTCCAGTTATAAGTATAATATCCATTACCACCTGTTATATATGCAGTCCATGCTACATTTGTTTCTATAGGAGCAAAAGTTAAATTTGCACTACATGTTACCGAAAGAGGTGAGTTGTAATTATAAGAATAATTATAATTGTAAGGGTAAGGGTAATTATAAGTAGGATAATTGGGAGTATTGTAATAATTATTATCGTATCCGTAAATTTCTACATTGTTACAATTTTGGGTAATAGTTTGACCATTTGAAGTAACCGTTACTGAAGCATATTTTGATCCTGATGAATAATATGTTTTTATAATGCTTGATCCATATCCAGAAAGACCTTCACTTCCAGACCAAGTAATATAATAATTACCATTTCCTCCATAAGTTGAAGTTCTCCAGCTTATAGTATCACCAACATTTCCACTTGAAGGAGTTGAATAGCAAGAAACACCTAGCGGACTATATTGATTATTATAACTAGGATAATTGGGAGTATTGTAATAATCATAAACATATAGAGGAGAAGGATATGTTGATGTGGGAGATTTTACTGAAACATTTCCTGTAGAAGTACAATTAGTTTTACAATCTGGATTTATTTTTACTCTTATATTTGCAGAAGCAAAAGTGGGCATAATAATAAAAAATGTCAGTAATGAAAGAGTAATAAAAAGCCCAAACACCTTAGTTTTTTGAATGTGATTTGAATTATTCATATTAATCACATTATATACTATCTTTATAAAAAGTCAATACCTCACTTAAATATCTCTAAATATCAATGGTTGCCTTCTTTGCATTAGATTGAATAAACATTTTACGCGAAGGTACATCAGTTCCCATAAGCATGTCGAATACTTTGTCTGCCTCTTGTGCATCATCTATATTAACTTGCTTTAGTATTCGCATTTCTGGATCCATAGTAGTTTCCCAGAGCTCATCAGCATTCATTTCACCAAGACCTTTATATCTTTGTATTGAAAGTTCTTCAAGATCTTTGCCTATTCCCTTCATCTTTTCTTCTTCAGTATAAAAATAAAGAATTTCCTTTGATCTTTTAACTTTATAAAGAGGTGGTTGTGCAATATAGACAAACCCACCCTCAATGAGAGGTTTGAAATATCTATAGAGAAGTGTGAGGATGAGTGTGCGAATATGTGCTCCATCAACATCAGCATCAGTTGCTAAAATAATTTTATGATATCGGAGTTTTGAAATATCAAAAGTATCTCCAATAGCTGTACCAAAAGCCAAGACTAGATTTTTTATCTGTTCAGAACCGAGCATACGGTCAAGACGAGCTCGTTCAATGTTCAAAATCTTTCCACGAAGAGGTAGAATGGCTTGTATTCGACGATCACGACCGGTCTTTGCCGTTCCTCCAGCAGACTCTCCCTCAACAATAAAAAGCTCTGACTCTGATGCATCATGTGACGGACAATCAGCATGTTTTCCTGGTAGTGTCATGCCTTCAAGCGCGCCCTTTCTTAATACACTATCTTTTGCTGCTTTTGCGGCTTTGCGAGCTTTCATAGCTAAAACTACTTTTGTGATAATTGCTCTTGCGTCATCTGGATTCTCTTCCAAAAATGCCGAAAATGCTTCACTAAAAACCGTAGCCACTGCTCCCTGTGCTTCTACTGAACCAAGTTTTGCCTTAGTCTGACCCTCAAACTGTATTTCTTGAAGCTTTACAGAAATTACTACTGTTAATCCTTCCAGTACATCATCACCCGTAAAGGTTTCATCGCCATTTTTGCCTATATTATTATTCTTGACATAAGTATTTAATGTACGAGTGAGAGCGGTTTTAAAACCAGTTACATGAGTACCGTGTTCTGGGTTATAAATATTGTTGGCAAAGGGCAAAATTCGTGAAGAAATATCATCTGCGTATTGTAATGCTACCTCGACAGATTCCACACCCTCAACTTTCTTTTCTACATAAAAAATATTCTTATGAATTGGTTTTAGAATTTGATTATTAAATTTAACAAGAGAAGTAAGGCCATTTTCAAAATAAAATGTTTGGGATGGAATTTCTAGTTTAAAATCATTGAAGTAAAAAATATCTTCATTAATATCCAAATCCTTACAGTCACGAGCATCCATCACTGTAATACGAAGGCCCTTTACAAGATAAGCTTGTTGGCGTAATGAATGCACCACTCTGGTGAAATCAAATTTAATTTCCTTAAAAATGGCTTCATCTGGTTCAAACGAAACAATAGTTCCATGCTCTTTCGTTGATCCAATTTTCTTGACACTTGCCTTTTTTTTACCTTGAGAATATTCCTGCATATAAATACCGCCGTCTTTATGCACCAAGACTTGAGTATAGATAGAAAGTGCATTTACCACCGATGCTCCTACACCATGAAGACCTCCAGAAATTTTGTATCCGCTTTCATCTCCACCGAATTTACCTCCGGCATGAAGCGTGGTCATGATCGTTTCCAAAGCAGAAACCTTAGTAGTCTTATGAATATCTACAGGCACTCCACGACCATTATCCACAACCCGAACACGATTATGTGGAAGAAGCACTACTTCTATATGGTCAGCAAAACCACCCATAGCTTCATCACGGGAATTATCAAAGATTTCAGTTATAAGGTGATGTAAGCCATCTGGGCCAGTTGTACCAATATACATTCCGGGACGCTTGCGTACGGGCTCCAAGCCCTCTAGGACTTGTATTGCATCAGCTCCGTAATTGTCTTTTTTGGCTGGTTTTTTATCTGATTTTTCTTTGGCCATTTATGTGTTTTAAGTATAAATTATAGCAGATTTTGAGGTCAATTGGAAGCTATTTTAAAGTAAAATTGTGGATGATTTGTGGATGAAAAATGGCCTCAAAAGTTGACAAAACTGTATGAGTTTGCGCGGTTTTTTTATTCCCTACTCTTCTCTATAAAATCCTTCTTATCAATCTTTGCTTGACGGAGGATATTATGAAATGTTCCAATTAAAACTTCTTTGTGTAGTGGAATAATCACAGTAATAATCAAATTACCCTGTGTCTTCCTCATTTTTAAATGACTGCCAGAAATACCAATTTCTTTAAATCCATACTTATTTGAAAGAATTTTAGTAATTTCCTTGCCAGAGAAAAATCTAGGCATGAGAAACTTCAAACTTTCTTATTAACAATGACTCTGACTCAGCTTGTGAGTATGGAACAAGCTCATCTTGAGGAATGTCTCTTATATACAATTTAACACCCTCTTGGATATTAGCTTCAGCCTGTTTGAGATCTGTACCTTGGCTAGCCACGCCTAATTCAGGACATAATACGCTATATCCTTTATTTTCCTTAGTGAAAATAGCGTTAAAAACATATTTCATGTATCTATTATACATCATATTTTAAAAATATTACTAATAATATTAAAACTCTACCAAATCGAGATGAAATCCTGATAAAATCTAAATAAAAATTATGAAGAAATGGGGATAACTCAAATTACCTCAACACGGCCTGCAGTTCTGATTGCGTCTTGTCTCTTATTTTATCTTGAATGGTATTGACTTCTTCATTAGTTAAAGTCCTTTCTGGTGATCTATAGACAATTCTAAAAGTATGGCTGACTTTGTCTTTACCAAATTTTTCTGCGTCTTGATAAGTATCAAGCAATTTCATTTCTTCAATCAAATTCCCCGCGCAGTCCCTAACTATTTCATAATAATTGTTTAAGCTGACATTTTTATCAACTATGAAGGAAATATCTCTGATGGTTGATGGATATTTGCTGACTTCTTTGTACTGCGAATCAATATTCTTGAACTGACTGGTTATTCTTTCGTCGTCTGACCAAAGCACTCTGATATCTGGAATACCCATCTTGATCATAGCCAACCTGTCTAGACCAAAGCCGAATGCCCAACCGTTGTATACAGTAGGATCAATGTCTAGATTTGAAAGCACGACATCTCTCACCAAGCCTGCTCCCAAGATCTCCAACCAATTTTCCTTATACATAACATTCATCTCAATACTTTCATAAGTAAATGGGAAATCATCAGGCAAAAATTTCCATTCTACATCTTTTCCGTATAAATTTTTTGCTATATCAACCAATACTGCCTTCAAATCTTCCTGTGTAATGACTTTTTTATCTCTTTTGCAAATATAAAGCCCGTCAATTTGATGAAATGCAGGAAAATGATTTCTGTCTATTTCGTCCTTCCTAAAAACTGTACCAAAGGATAAAGCACCAACTTCACCAGATTTTTCTAGTTTCTTTATGGTATTAGAATTCTTGAGATAGGACGACCATACTGCCGTCGTGTGAGTTCTCAAAACCAGGTCTTTATTTAAATAGTAAGTATCGCTCTCTTTCCTGCTTGGATGATCTGCTGGAGTATTCAATATGTCAAAATTATCTTTAACAGTTATGACTTTCGGAATCTCTACCACATCAAAATCCTTGAATCTTTCAAGATTAACAACTTTTTCAGTCAGAAATTTAATGGGAGAGTTGGCTTTTCTTGTTAGATCTGGCAAGTTCAGCAATTTTCTTATTCTCAAGCTTTTGAAATCATTAAGCTTTTCAATACGAGAAATAGCTTCTTTTTCTTTGGGATCTTGTATTGTAATATTCTCTCGCATATTTTTTAATTGGAGCCGCCCCTCGGACTTGAACCGAGAACCCTTCGCTTACAAAGCGAACGCTCTACCGTTGAGCTAGGGCGGCAATTTCTTCAATCTACTTCTTGATTTCTACTTCCTCCTCACCCTCATCACTAATTCGCTTAAGATAAATGGACGCACCTCCATTTTTATTGACCTCACCCTTTCCTTTTACCATATCAAGCACTCTTTTGGAATGGGGATAAGCATGAGCTTTATTGTGAAGCCAGATATATCCTTCCTTTGCCCATGAAAGAATGTGGTAAGCAATCCATTGAACAAGCATGATGATACTGCGTCTATTGACATAAGAAATCATTTTTCTGAACCATCTATAGGCATCATGGAAATTTTCATTGGTAAGTTCAGCCAAACTTGAAATCCAAGATTTTTTACCGGAGCGGATTTCTATAGCTTTAATACCGATCATTCCTATAATTCCAGCAAATGATATGTAAAATAAAATTATTGTTGCATCCATAAAAACAAATTATCGTTCTAGAACGCTGAAACGAGAAAATCTAACAATGGCTATTTTTTCGCCAAATTTCTGTATTGCTCCCTGTATTAGAGCTTCTATGGTAAGTTCTGAGTTTTTTATAAAAGGTTGATTCATAAGCACCATATCAAGAGAGTCTGATTCTGTCATATCTTCTTTTTTAAGACATCTTGGATTGGAAGCGGTAACATGCATAGCAATATCTCTGGCTAATGTTTTGAACTCCAGATTACCAGATACAAAATCTGTTTCACAAACAAGTTCAACAAGAGAAGCCACATTTCCATTTGAATGAAGATAAGTACCGATTGTACCAGCATTAAATATTCTGTCGGTCTTTTTGGCACTGATTTCAGCACTTTTCTTACGCAAAATAATAATAGCCTTTTCTATATTACCATTTGTTTCTTCAAGAGCTTTTTTACATTGCATAATGGAAACTCCAGTAGAATCTCTTAATTCTTTTATCTGTTTTGTTGTAATCATGATTAATTGTATGATTTTATTATTTCTTGTACGAAAAATTGTATGCTGGTTTGTGATGCATCATTGCCAACGATTGGATATGTTATTTCTTTCAAATTACAATCTGAACCGGAAAGTGCAATAACGGGAATACCCATATCTTGTGCTTCTTTTACTGCATTCTTCTCGTGTCTAGGGTCAATAACAAAAATGGCTTTTGGAAGGTCTTTCATTAATACAATACCTGAAAAAAAACGGTCTAGATTGGCAATTTCACGATCAATAAGAAGTCGTTCCTTTTTTGTGTATTTTGATAATTCGCCCTTTTCTCTTTCTGCTGTTAATTTTCCAAGTTTCTCTACACGCTTTCTAATTTGTGCGAAGTTAGTAAGAGTGCCACCAATCCATCTTCCATTAACATAAGGCATATTTATTGATAGAGCGCCTGCTTTTATGGCATTTCTTGCTTCACTTTTACCACCAACAAAAAGAATCATCTTACCATCTTTGGCTATAGATTTTACTAAGGTCTTTGCTTTTTGGAGTAAATCATGAGTCTTTTCCAAATCAAATATTTCTACCTTATTTTTTACACCAAAAATATAGGGTGCAATGGTTGGGTGTCGTCTTGATCTAGAAAATGCAAAGTGTGCTCCGGCCTTGAACATGTCTTGAATGATATCCATAAATAATAATAAATAAGGTAGAAAAAGTGTAACAAATTGAGCTTACTTTTGCAAATTTTTATAATTCTGCAAATATTCTATGATTGGATCAAGTTTTCCGTCAAGAATACTGTCAATATCACTCCATGATTGCTTGACTCTATGATCAGTAATACGATCTTGTGGAAAATTATAAGTACGAATTTTCTCCGAACGATCACCTGTACCTATTTGACCTTTTCTGTCGGCACTAAATTTCTTTGCTTCTTCTTGCTCTTTTAGTGCCTGGAGCTTGGCCATAAGAATAATCATGGCGCGTTCACGGTTCGCCGCTTGGCTTCTTTCTGCAGTTGCTCTAACATCTATGCCTGTAGGTTTGTGCAGAATTCGTACAGCTGTTTCTACTTTATTGACATTTTGTCCACCTTTTCCTCCGGCACGGGAAAATTCCATATGAATATCAGCAGGATTTATTTCAAATTTGACTTTTTTTCTAATGGGTAAAATGGCTACAGAGGCAGTAGAAGTATGCACTCTTCCTATTTTCTCTGTTTCAGGAATCCTTTGTACCCTGTGCACACCAGTTTCATATTTTAAGGATTCATATGCAATTTTACCTTTTATTTCAAGCGTGAGATCGTCAATAATTTTTGTTGACCATCCTTGTGTTTCTGCATATTTTTTATACATTTGAAGCAATTCATTAGCAAAAATTGTTGCCTCATCACCACCAGCTCCAGCACGCACTTCTAATATTATTTCTGTAGGTAATTCAATATTGTCTGTTTCTTTTGTTTTTTCTGATTGAATAATGGCTTTGATTTGTTCTTCAATATTTTTCTTTTGTTCTGTGATTGAAGCAATATCATTTTGAACCAATTCTTTCATATTGGAATCTTTTAGGACCATGAACAAAAGTCCTTCCTCTTCTTTTTGAAGCTTCTCGTACATTTCTGCCAAATAAGCAGTTTTGTGATTTTTCTTGTATTCTTCTAATATCATTATGACTTCTTTTTTGAAGCCTTATTTACTTTAACTTTGGCCTTTGACTGACGAGTTTTAAATTTTTCTACACGACCGGCACTATCAAGAGTTTTTTCTTGATTTGTATAGAAGGGGTGAGATGCGCTTGAAATTTCTACATGATATAAGGGGTATTCTTTACCATATATCCACTTCCCTTTTTCTACAGTTTTAATAGTTGAAGAAATAAGAAAATGAGCTCCGTTTGAATTATCTACGAATATTACTGGTCTGTATTCTTTTGGATGAATATCCTTTTTCATAAGTGAAAAAACTATAGCATATTACTACAACCCCTGTAAAGGGTCTATTTGATCCCTTTGTATACTATTTGCCAGAGCCATGACCTGATTTCCGTAAGAACAAGATGCTCCACCCGTACCATAATATTTACAAGCTGCCTTTTTTTCTCCGGTATAGCTTCCGGCATAAGCACCGAGATCAGTCAAATACATTGCAGATGCTATAAATGCATGTTCTGGATTCCACGGATTAGGAATACTGACACCAATAGCCCTGGCAATTCTTTCTTTAAACAACATCCAAGTAGAAGCAATAAATTGGCCGGGGCCCATTGCCCCGCCCCAACCCACTGATTGTGGGCATGATACTAGAGTTTTTGTATAGTCTAGTCCAAGAGAATTGGTTATTTCAATAAATGGCAAAACATCTCTATTGGGTTTCATAACATTTGAAAATGTATTTCCAGATTTTACACTTGCTCCAGCACCAGTTTTTGTATCAGTTAAATAACATGAGCCAACATTTTGTCCAAGTGCGGATTCTTGAGTCAAAATAGCAAGAAGAAATGCTGGACGAATGGCAGTTGATTTTGATGCTTCATTGGCATATTTAAGAGCTAACTCAAAGGGAATAGCTGCTACATCACGAAGTGAGAAAAGTGCTGCACGGATTTGAGCGGCCTTGACCTTTTTTTCAGCCAATAATTGAGAATAAGTTTTTTCATTACCCTTACTAATATTCAAAAGTTTTTGCTTCTGATTTTCAGCATTCTCAATATTCTTTTTTTCATTTTGAATAACCACGCGAGCATCTTCTTCTTGATCTTTTCTCTTACCAAGTGCATCTTTTTCTGTTTCGGTTTGTGATTTATCCGTACGAATTTGCTCAAATGTCAATTTTAGTGATTGCTGAACTGATTCAAAGCTATCAATATCAGAAAAAAGATCTGATAGATTTTCCTTGGTAAGAAGAAATTCTGGTAAGGTATAAGAATTAATTTCATTAGTTTTACGCATAATCTGTGTAAGAGTTTCTCTGCCCCGATCAATGCGTTCATCAAGAGTATTAATTTTCTGCTGTTTTTTAGTAATATCCTTACCAAGGGTTTCAATCAAAAGATTTTTGGCCTTTATATTTAGCTGTGCTGCTTTTATTTTTGTATTTAGAATAAGAATATCGCGACTAAGAGAGACGCTCTGATTTTGCGCATCAATAAGAATTTTTTCAGTTTCCGCTTGCTCTTTTTCTACCTGTGTAAGTTCATTTTGAAGTCTAGCTTCCTTTTGGGCTTGAGTTTCTATTGTTTGAGCATTAGTAAATGTGGGAAATACTATAATTATGACAATAATAAATAATCTGAACAGTATATTATTCATATTGACTATTGTACCATAGGCAAAAAGACCTTAAATTTTCTTTGATTCCTTTTTTTCTTCTTTTGGAGCTTCAGTTTCTGCTACTGTTTCACCTTCTACTGCTGGCTTACCCTTCTTTTCTACTTCTATAGCTGACATATCAATTGGTTTGACCTCCTCAACTTCTTCTTTTGCCTCTGAAACCGAAGCCACAATTTCATCTGGACCAGCAATAAGTGTTACGCCTGCTCCAAGTTTTATATCTTTTGCTGTAATAGTACTTGAAAATTCTAGGAGAGAAGAAATATCTACTTTTAGCTCGCGTGGTAAGTCCTTTGGTGTAGCTTCAATTTCAAGTTCTCTAGCAACTTTAATTAAAATAGCGCCTTTATCTTTTACAGCCGGAGAAATTCCTTCAAATACCAATGGTATATGAACTTTTACCTTTTTTCCTTTTTCTATAACATAAAAATCAGCATGACGCGGAGCGCCTGTTACAGGATGAACATCTATATCATGTATAAGGGCTTCATGCTCAATATTTCCATCTTTTAGAATAATAACTGATGATTCCCCTGCCTTTTTAAATAATTTAATAAATTCAATGGTAGAAACAGTGACAGAAGTTGATTTCTGCTTTGGTCCATAAAACACTGCTGGCATTTTACCTTGTGAGCGAATAGTTTCAGGTTTTGCTTTAGAATCTCTCTTTTCTACAGTTAATGTAAGCATAGGTCACTACTTTAATATAATCTTATCAATAAATCAAGCGGGGGTATCAGCTCTCTTTTTAACCAGCATCTGAAGCGTTGTTACTTGTACTGATACATGAGCAATTTGATCGGTAT
>CAZZPF010000014.1:0-24530 GCA_964655515.1 uncultured Candidatus Saccharibacteria bacterium | reverse complement strand
AAAATTCCTGTTTTGTTTTCATTTACTCTTCTTATTATATTGTATATTTGTATGAGCTTATTATTTTTCATTCACCAACTCTAACAAACCGATATGAATTCCTAATGAAAAAAGTATTAAGTTCTAATGAAAATGTGGATAACTTACGGTCTATAAACTTGCTAAACCATGAGGGGGGTATCATTAGGTGTATATGAAAAAATCAATTATTCATGAAGCAATCAAATTCCCAGAGCCAACCACATCACTCCTACTCTAGGTTTCTTTGGACCGATTACTAAAAAATTTATAGATACACATTAAATTGGTAAATAATCAAGTGTCTTTTTATCAAGATCAGCTGTTACAACTTTAAATTTGATGGGATCACCAAGGGTGAATTTCTTTTTAGTTTTTTGACCGATTATGGAATATGTTTTTTTATTAAATTCATAATAATCAGTGCCGATATCTCTAATTTTTATCATACCTTCTGATTTTGTTTCATTCTCTTCAATGTAAAGTCCCCATTCAGTAACACCAGAAATAGTACCTTGGAATATTTGATCTATTTTACTTGACATATATTCAACTTGCTTAAGTTTTTTTGATTCTCTTTCGGCACTGGCCGCATCTATTTCACGACTTGTAGATTTCTCGGCAATGCTTTGGAATTCATTTATTTCACGATCGGCAAATGGTTCATGATGAAGATGCCTTTGTAATATTCTTTGTATTAAAAGATCCGGATAACGACGAATAGGGGAAGTAAAATGGGTGTAATAGTCAAAGGCAAGTCCGAAATGACCAATATTTTTTGTGGAATATATGGCTTTCTGCATGGAGCGTATAACAGCCGTGCTTATCAACACTTCATGGACTGTTCCTGTTATCTGTTTTAAAAGATATTTGATATCATGTGCAGTTACCTTGCCATCTTTAGTTTTAAGATTATATCCTAGAGCTTTTACGAAATTTGAAAGCTCAAGCATTTTTTCTTGATCGGGAATGTCATGAATGCGATATATTGAGCCAGTATCTTTCTTACCTTTTCTTTTGATTGATTCAAAAATATGCTTTGCTACTTCGCGATTGGCAAGAAGCATATATTCCTCAACAAGTTTATGAGTATCCAGCCGTTCCTTTTTATAAACTGCTATCGGTTTACCATTTTCATCTAATTTAAATTTAATTTCTTCTTGCTCAAATTCTATCGCCCCCTTTTTAAATTTTTCTTTTTGAAGAGTTTTGGCAATTTCATTTAATTTATTTAATTCATTCCAATATTTAGCTTTCTTTGCATTCAATAATTCCTGAGCATTTTCATACGAAAAGCGCCGATTAGAATTTATGACAGTTTTGCCAAACCAGCGTTCCAGAACCGCACCTTTATCATTCATTATGAAAACTGCAGAAAAAGTTAACTTATCTTCATTAGGATTAAGACTGCAGACATCGTTTGAAAGTACTTCGGGAAGCATGGGAATAGTACGGTCAACGAGATAAATAGAACATCCTCGTTTCAAAGCTTGTTTATCTAATGCAGAACCTTGTTTTACATAATGTGATACATCTGCAATATGCACACCTATTTCATAAGTTCCATTTGTAAAATCCTTAAAAGAAATAGCATCATCAAAATCCTTAGCGTCAAATGGGTCAATGGTAAAAGTTAAAGTATTTCTAAAATCTTTGCGTTTAGGAATTTCATTTTCTATATCCTTTATTTTATTCTTTTTAATTTCATCAGCTTCATCCTCCACTTGTTTTGAAAATCCAATTTCAAATCCTTTTTCAAGAACAATTGATTCCATTTCCGTATTGTTCTCACCCTTTTTACCTATAATACGGATAATAGTACCTTCAGGATTTTTCAAAGGATCAGTCCACTCTTTTATTTTTACATAGACCTTGTTTCCAGCAATGACTCTTGCCAAATCAGAAGGGGGTAATGAAATAGGAATATAAGCTTTTTTATCATCTGGATATGCTAAAAGTTTTCCATCCTTATCCTTTTCTATTGTGCAAACAAAATTATATCTAGCGCGTTCAATTACTTTTATAATTTCTCCCGTTAGCCCTTTCTCAGTTTTTTCCGCATGAATTTTTACCAACACGGTATCGCCATTCAATGCTGTGTTCAAATGAGCATCATCAATAAAGATATCATTATTTATATCTTGTGGATTTTTTACAAAGCCAATGCTTTTACGGTTCGTAGTGATTATTCCTTGAATTTCCTCTGTTTTTTTCACTTCGCTACTATAACCTAGTTTGCCTTTTTTGAATAGGTCTGATACTATATTCTCCACCTATATTTATGTTAATGATCAGATTGCAAAGAGTTGGCCGTAAGCACGAACCAAGTTTTCGTCTTGTTTTAACTGATTCAAAAAATAGCCCCAAAAGTGGCAAATATCTGGAAGTATTGGGTTCTTATGATTCTCGTATTGATAATAAAATAGAACAATTTAATGTGCCTAAAATAAAAGAACATATGTCAAAAGGTGCCAAACTTTCTGACACAGTTCACAATTATCTCGTCTCAAAAAAGGTAATTGAAGGAAAAAAGGTGAACGCGCTTCCCAAGAAAAGACCAATTAAAAAAGAGCAAACCTCCAAAGCTGAAGTGCCAAAGACTGAACCAGTGGCAACAACTGTGTAAAAACCTATTTGACTCTTCAAATAGCGTCAGTACAATTATAGTGTACTATTGGTGTACCCGTTTGATTATTAAAGTTAAGAAAAACAGATATGAATAATAATGACCAGCAATTTTTAGATTATGTTGTTAAGTCTTTGGTTGATAACCCGAATGATGTAAAGATTACTAGAACAGTGGATGAGATGGGTGTGCTCATGACACTGGAAGTCAATGCCGCAGATATGGGAAAAGTTATCGGACGATCTGGCAATACAGCCAAAGCTATCAGAACCCTCTTGCGGGTGGTTGGAATGAAAAATAATTCAAGAGTTAATCTCAAGATTAATGAACCAGAAGGTGGTATGAAGCCGATGTCTTCTGAGAAAGCTTCAAAGACCGTAGATGAAGCAATGGCAGATTTGAAGATCTAGTCAAAATGAATAAAATGTGGTAGTTTGAAACCACGCTTTTTCATTATGACATTTCATATAATCACATTATTTCCACAATCTCTTGATTCATACCTAAATGAATCAATTTTAAGGCGGGCAATAGAGCATAAAAAAATAAAGGTTAAGTTTTATAATCCTAGAAATTTTTCTATTAATAAGCATCACAGAGTAGATCAAAAGCCATATGGCGGTGGACCTGGTATGGTTATTGAGGCCTTGCCTGTGATGAAAGCCATTGCTAAAGCCAAAGGTAAAAATAAGAATGTAAAAATAATCTGGTTTACTCCAAGTGGTAAACAATTTGATACAAAACAAGCCAAAACCCTAGCAAAAAATTATTCTAACATAATACTAATTTGTGGACGATATGAGGGTATAGATGCGCGTGTCAAAAAAGCATTTAAAGTAGAAGAAATTTCAGTCGGACCTTTCGTGCTTACTGGTGGGGAACTTCCAGCAATGATTCTTATTGATATTATTTCAAGACAAATCAAAGGAGTATTAGGTGACATCAATTCTTTGGAAGAAACTCGTATTGCCTCGCCCGATGTTTATACTAGGCCAGAAGTTGTATATTATAAAAGCAAGAAGTATAGAGTGCCGAAAGTGCTCTTATCGGGTAATCATAAGCTAATAGATGAATGGAAAAGAAGTAAAAAATAAGTGGTTTGTAATAACATGGATAGTTATTATTGTTTTTGTATGTTTAATTACATATGGATATTTGAAACCATTTAACTTTAATTTTAAAATTCCTGAAACAATAAATATTTCTCAAACATCCAATATAAAAATTTTAATAGTGGGCGACATAATGCTTGATAGAAATGTGCGAAATATTATTGATAAAAAGGGTTTTAATTATTTTTTTAAAGGAGCAAAAGAACTGGTCCAAAACGCAGATATAGCAATAGGGAATCTTGAAGGTAGTTTTACTACAAACCTGTCTGTCACATCTGATTTAATAAATAAAGATCTGCAATTTACATTTGATCCTTCTCTTGCATCGGCACTTTCTAATCTTGGCTTTGATGTTTTAGGTTTGGCAAATAATCATTCATTTAATTATGGAACGGCAGGACTAGAAATGACTCGCAGATATATAGGCGGTTCCGGCATGTTTTATTATGGCGATCCCTTTAATATAGATGAAATAAGTACAATCATAACTAAAAATGGTATTAAAGTCGGTATTGTCGGATTCCACGAATTTTATTATATTAATTTTGATAAAGTTCTTGCCGAAATAGCTCGTCTAAGACCCGAAGTTGATGTTTTAATAGTGACTCCACATTGGGGAATTGAATATAATAAAACTCCAACAGATTTGCAGAAGAAATTAGCTCGTCAGTTTATTGACACTGGTGCCGATGCTGTTATTGGAGCTCATTCACATGTGATAGGGGAGATTGAGGAATATAAAGGTAAAAAGATCTTCTATTCTCTAGGCAATTTTGCCTTTGACCAATATTTTTCAAAAGCGACAACAGAAGGATTAACAGTGGTAATGGATGTCAAAAAGGAGAATAGCAAGATTGATCTTAATTACACTTTGATTCCAGTGAAGGTGGATAGAGAGGGGGTGAGGGTGGCGACTACGACGACTATGTTATGGACTAGTACAACCGCTTGACAACGAGACCATAGTCATATAACATCATCATCAACTTCATCTGATTGTGTTACGCTAGAAAGTGAAGGATTACAAGGCTTAAAATTGATCCTCATCTTATTTTTACTACTCTCATAATTTTTTAGAGAGCCAAAACGCTATTTACTAGTGTCATTTTGTGTTTTGTGATGTTTTTGATTTTTTATTAGTAATCATATTTTTCTATGCAAATAACCAAAAAATATTTCAGCAGATTCAAAGAGCCACTTACGGCTATGCCCAATCTTGTAGAGTCTCAAATTACATCTTTTAATGTTCTAATAGAACATGGCATTGGTGAAGTTTTGAAGGAATTTTCACCAATAAAAGACTATGCAGAAAAGAAATTTGAACTTTCATTTACTAGCTTTGAACTTTCAAAACCGAAATATGATGAGCATTATGCTAAAGCCAATAAACTTTCGTATGAAGGTCAGATCAAGGTAAAAGTTAAACTGAAAAATAAACTTCTTGATGCAGTTAAGGAGCAGGAAATGTTTCTTGCTGATTTTCCTTTAATGACTAATCATGGAACATTTATTATAAATGGAATTGAGAGAGTTATTGTTCCTCAACTTGCTAGATCATTTGGTATTTTCTTTACAGCTAATGAATCAAAAGGCAAAACTTTTTTTGGCGCGAAGATTATTCCCGCGCGGGGCGTTTGGATGGAAATAGAAAGTGATTCTGATGGTACTATATATGTTCGTATAGATCGCAAAAGAAAGTTTCCTATTACCTCACTTTTACGCATTCTTGGTGCCAAGACTAATGAGGATATCCTAGCTCTATTTCAGAATAATGAACTGACCAAAAAAGCTATTGAAATAACTTTTACCAAGGATCATGCAAAAACTGTTGATGAATCATATATAGAAATTCATAAACGACTTCGTGACGGTGATCTTGCCACTGCAGATAATGCTCGCGAATTTATCGGAAATATATTTAATAGTGATAGATATGATATAAATAAAGTTGGAAGATTTCGTTTTAACAAACGATTCAGCAAACCAATGGATGAAAAGGAGCTTGAACGAAGAACAATTTCTGTAGATGATATTACCACTATTATTTCACATATTGTGCTTTTAAATAATACACCTGATGCTGTGGAGGATGACATAGATCATCTTGGCTCACGACGCGTACGATATGTCGGTGAACTTTTACAGCAAAAATTACGCGTAGGTATGACCCAAATGAAGAGAAATATTCAAGACAGAATGTCTACAGTAGAACCAGATGTTACACTTCCTGTAAATTTTGTATTCCCCAGACCGCTTCAAGCTCGTATTAAGGAATTCTTCACAACCAACCAACTTTCACAGTTTATGGGTCAGGAAAATGTGCTTTCAGAAATAGAAAACCTTAGAAAATTAACTGCTCTAGGTCCTGGGGGCCTCACTAGAGAAAGGGCTGGCTTTGAGGTGCGTGATGTGCACCCATCTCACTATGGAAGAATTTGTCCTATTCACACACCAGAAGGTCCAAATATTGGCCTTATACTTAATCTTGCCACATACGCACGAATCAATAATTTCGGAATGATTGAAACTCCCTATGCTAAAGTAAAAAACGGAAAAATCACTGACGAAATAGTCTATCTCAATGCTCTTGAAGAAGAAAATTTTCGCATCGCCCATGCCGCTATTCCTTATGATAAGAATGGCAAGATCACTGACGAAGAAGTTGAAGTTCGCATAAATGGCAAACCGGGACTTGCCAAGGAAAGCGAGGTTGATTATATAGATGTATCAACAAACCAAGCATTTTCAATTGCCACATCTCTTATTCCATTTTTAAATCACGATGATGCTAACCGAGCGCTAATGGGTTCAAACATGCAAAAGCAGGCCACACCCTGTCTCATTCCTGAAGCACCTCTTGTTGCTACAGGAATTGAAAAACAAGCGGTAATAGATACAGGAAGAATTGTTCTTGCACCTGAAGATGGCGAAATTACTTATGTTGATTCAAAGAAAGTTATTTTTAATGGCAAAAAGCATGGCAAGAAAGAATATAATCTTGTTCATTTTTCAAGAACAAATGGATTTACCGCCTTTCACCAAAGACCCATTGTCAATATTGGTGATAAAGTTAAGAAGGGCGATGTGCTCGTAGATACCTCTACATCTGATGGTGGTGAAATTGCTCTGGGTCAGAATATGCTTGTTGCATTCATGTCATGGTCTGGAAATAACTATGAGGACGCTATTATTCTTTCTGAACGAGTGGTAAAAAATAGTAAATTTAGTTCAATACACATTGAAGAATTTGTGGTCAATGTCCGTGACACAAAGCTTGGCCCTGAAGTAACAACTTGCGATATTCCAAATGTTGGTGAAGCAAAGCTAAAGAATCTAGCTGAAGATGGAATTGTTAGAGTTGGGGCAGAAGTTAGACCGGGAGATATTCTCGTAGGAAAAATTTCTCCCAAAGGCGAGACACAACTCACTCCAGAAGAGCGACTTCTAAGGTCTATCTTTGGTGAAAAGGCCCGTGATGTGAAAGATACATCAAAGAGAATGGAAGGTGGCAAGCGTGGTCGTGTTATTTCAGTAAAAATCTTTTCTAGAGAAAGAGGTGACAAGCTAGAATCGGGAATTATAAAGAAAATTTATATTGAAGTTGCTGAACTTCGTAACGTCTCCGTAGGAGACAAATTGGCAGGACGCCATGGAAATAAAGGTGTTATTTCGCGAATTCTTCCTGAAGAAGATATGCCGTATATGGAAGACGGTACTCCTGTAGATGTTATTCTTACTCCGCTTGGTGTGCCAAGCCGTATGAACCTTGGACAGATTCTTGAGTTACACCTTGGTCTTGCTGCACACACTCTGGGATATCAAGCTATCGTTCCTCCATTTACTGGGGCAACTGATGTAGAAATAAAGGAAGAGCTTGTCAAAGCAGGCTTTGATGCAAGTGGCAAAATGAAACTGCGCGATGGGCGAACAGGAGATCATTTTGACCAACCTATTGCAGTGGGATATATGTACATCATGAAGCTTCACCACATGGTTGAAGACAAAATTCACATGCGTTCTATCGGTCCTTACTCTCTCATCACTCAACAACCACTTGGCGGTAAGGCACAAGGCGGAGGGCAAAGATTCGGAGAAATGGAAGTTTGGGCTTTACTTGGTCACGGCGCGGCATATACTCTGCGTGAGATTTTGACTATTAAATCAGATGACATACAGGGAAGATCTCAAGCTTTCGACTCAATAGTCAAAGGAGAGCGTCTTAAACAACCTAATTTACCTGCATCATTCAATGTGTTATTAAAATCATTGCGAGGTCTTGCACTTGATGTAGAACTTATTAAGAAGGGAAGAGATGATGAGGAGACGGAATAATAAAAAAATACTATGCAAAACACAAACACAAGAAAAATGAGTGATCCGCAGGACTTTGATGCTGTGAAGCTTGGCGTGGCTTCGCCCGATAAGATACTTGAATGGTCTTTTGGTGAAATTACAAAGCCGGAGACTATAAACTACCGAACACAGCGTTCAGAGAAGAATGGACTCTTTGATGAAAAAATATTTGGTCCAGATAAAGATTATGAATGTTATTGTGGAAAGTATCGTGGAATAAGATATAAGGGAATTGTCTGTGAAAAATGCGGGGTGGAAATAACTAGGTCAATAGTTCGTCGTGAAAGAATGGGTCATATAGAGCTTGCCACACCCGTATCTCATATTTGGTTCCTTCGCTCTATGCCATCTCGTATTGGACTAATACTTGGCATGACCACAGCCGACCTTGAAAAAGTAGTATATTTTGCAGGATATATTATCACAAAAATACACCAGACAGAAAAGGATAAATTCAATAAAGAACTTGAATCAGAATTTAAGACTAAAGTAAAGGCCGCACAAGATGAGAAGACCAAACAAGCTTTGAAGGAGTTAGTAGTAACTGCTCGCAGAGAAATTGAAAGTCTTGAATTGGGTTTTGTCATGGACGAAGTACAATTCCATAAGTATTCAATGAAATACGGTTCTATTTTTGAGGCTGGAATCGGCGCTGAAGCTATTTTTGAAATTTTAAAGAAAACTGATTTAAAAAAACTTCAAGAAAATCTCGAAAGTGAATTGCAAAAGGCAAGCTCTCTTGAAAGAGAAAAGCTTTCAAAAAGAATTTCCCTTATAAAATCAATGATTAAGTCTGGCACAAGACCAGAATGGATGTTTTTAACTAGAATTCCAGTCATTCCACCCGCCCTAAGACCAATGGTTGCTCTTGATGGTGGTCGTTATGCTACATCAGATGTCAATGATCTTTACCGAAGAGTTATTAATAGAAATAATCGTCTTTTGAAATTAAAAGAAATTGATGCCCCTGATGTCATTCTTAGGAATGAAAAAAGAATTCTACAAGAAGCGGTTGATGCTCTCATAGATAACTCTATTCGCCACGGCAATGCAACTGGTGCTGCCGCTATACAAGCACAGAAACGCGCCTTGAAATCTCTTTCAGATAACTTAAAGAGTAAAAGAGGTTTATTCAGACAGAATCTTCTAGGGAAACGCGTGGATTATTCTGGTCGCTCTGTGATCGTTGTCGGTCCAGAACTTTCACTTGATCAATGCGGTTTGCCAAAGCACATGGCACTGGAACTTTTCAGACCTTTTGTCATTTCTGGTCTTTTGAAAAGGGAATTGGCATTCAATATTCGCGGTGCTGGAAGACTTATTGATGATGGGGCAAAGGAGGTCTGGGAAATTCTTGAAGAAGTCATTGCCGGTAAATATGTGCTTTTAAATCGTGCTCCTACATTACACAGACTTGGTATTCAAGCTTTCAGACCAATACTCATTGAAGGTAATGCCATCCAAGTTCATCCTCTAGTTTGCACTGCTTTTAATGCAGATTTTGATGGAGACCAAATGGCCGTTCATGTTCCTCTTGGAATTGAAGCCCAGATGGAGGCGCGAGAAATCATGTCTTCTGATAAAAATATTTTAAAACCGGGAAATGGTGATCCTACTGTTGTGGCCAAACTTCTTGATATAGTGCTCGGCTGTTTTTGGATTACAAAGATTGTTGACGGCGACAAAGGTGAAGGTAAGATTTTTGAAAGTCCTGAAGCGGCTATTGTTGCTCATAATTTTGATGTTATAACTTATAGAGCAAAAATAAAAATTCTTCCAAAAGATAATGAAAAATACTCTCAATTTGCAGGAAAAATATTTGAAACCACAGTTGGTCGTATCCTTTTTAATGATATGCTTCCTTTTTATTATCCTTTTATCAATAAAGAAGTAGATAGAAAAAAACTTTCAGCAATTATTGATGATCTTATTACATCTCATGGCATTGAACAAATCCCCACAATTCTAGATGGTATAAAAACATTTGGATTCAAATATGCAACCCACTCTGGTACCACTTGGGGTATTGATGATGTTGTTATACCAGAAGGTAAGGCAGATGTAATTTCCAAAGCCAAAATACATTCTGAAGAAGTCATGCACCAGTTTGATGAAGGTTTGCTCACGGAAGAAGAACGACTTAGGAAAAATATTGAGATTTGGCATAAAGCTAAAAATGATGTTGAAAAACTTATTCCAGACTCTCTTGATCATATGGGTTCAGTTTATGATATGGTCAATTCTGGTGCTAGAGGTTCATATTCTCAAATTACCCAAATGGCCGGCATGAAAGGTCTAATTGCTTCAACTTCCGGAGAAACTATTGAATTTCCAATCCTCTCATGTTCAAAGGAAGGTCTTACTCCTATTGAATACTTCATTACCACTCACGGCTCAAGAAAAGGTCTTACAGATACAGCCCTAAACACCGCTAAGGCAGGCTATCTTACTCGAAAGCTTTTCGTTGTAGCGCAGGATGTCATAATTAATGAAGATGATTGCGGAACAAAAGAATCAATAATTATAAATAATCAGACAGCATCAGGTATTGGTATTTCTCTATCAAAAAACATTAGAGGTCGAGTGTTAGCAGAAGATTTGGAAACATCAAATGGTAAAATATTATTTAAGAAAAATCATCTTATAAGCAAACAAGAGGCAAGTATTATAGAAGAAGCCGGTATTACTTCCGTTAGAGTACGATCTCCACTTTCATGTAAAAGTGTTCGAGGTGTCTGTGCAGAGTGTTATGGAGTAGATCTTGGTAAAAATAAACTTGTGGATCTAGGTGAGGCAGTGGGTACCGTTGCCGGTCAAGCTATTGGTGAGCCAGGAACACAACTTACTATGCGTACTTTTCACGCCGGCGGTACTGCATCTGTTGGTGGTGACATCACTCAAGGTCTTCCTAGAGTTGAAGAAATTTTTGAAAAGAGACGACCGAAGAATCCCGCTGTAGTTGCTACAGTTAGTGGTATTGTAACTGAAGTTAAAGATCTTGGAAAAGAAAAAGTTATAAAAATTATAGCAGAATTAGAAGATCGCGCAAAAGGTAAGAAGGCAAGCGAAGTTGAATATCTTTATAATATAAAGCGTATTCCACTTGTTAAAATTGGTGATAAGGTGCAAAAGGGAGACATCATCACTGACGGTTCTGCTGATATTGATGAAAAGTTTGAATATGCAGGTCCAGAAAGAGCAAAAAATTATGTCATCAGCGAAGTCAGTAAGATTTATGAGCTTCAGGGTGAAACAGTGTCTAGAAAACACATTGAAATTATTGTTAAGCAAATGTTCTCACGGCGTCGTGTTGTAAATGCTGGCGATACAAATTTTGCAGAAGGTATAATAATTGATGATACCCAGCTTCAAGAAGAAAATGCAAAGGTCAAAACCAGCGGTGGTACAGGCGCCAAGGCAGAGCCAACTGTGATGGGAATTACTGAAGTTTCGCTTTCACGAAAGAGTTTCTTGTCAGCCGCTTCGTTCCAGCATACAACCCGTGTGCTTATAAACAGCGCGGTTCGTGGTAGTGAAGATGATCTTGTGGGTCTAATGGAAAATGTCATAATTGGTCGCCTCATTCCAGCGGGTAGTGGCTTCGCAGGAAGTCCAAAACAGAAGATGATTGAGACGGTGCAACCGACGGAAGAAGAATTGAGTGAAATGAGAAGATATTAATAAAATGAAAATTAGTGGTCAAAAGCTCTTGAAAAACAAGGGTTTTTTGGTGAATTTGCGACCTTGACATATATAGTGTACTGTGCTATACTTTAAGCAGAGTGAACTGGATGCACGATATGCCTGAGGAGTGGTCTGAAAAGATAGAGTTTGTGACGGCAACAAAGCCAAGTCGCACCACCTCGGAACGACCATCGCACTTCTGGGTGGATGTAAGACTCGATAGTCACAGGCAGGATCGCATGATTGCCTTTGCGGAAGTTCATGACGGCAGTCCAGTCTATTACACACAAGCGTAGGATTAATCTCTCTACAATTCCGCAGTCTGAAACATGGTTGCGGAACTCAATAGGGCGGATCAAGATTCTCAATGAATAAACACAACCCCTCACCCCAGTGGCTCCTGAAAAGGTTCCGCTGGTTTTTTTATTGCTATTTTTCATTTATCCCCATTTCTTCATAATTTTTATTTAGATTTTATCAGGATTTCATCTCGGTTTGGTATGGTTAATGGATGTCACCAGAAGATTGGAAAAAATATATAAAGAATGAGAAAGAAAAATATAAGAAGTTGATATGTGTTAAATGTCCGGCTTTTGGTAATGAAGAAGTCTATTTTAATAACTATGGCTTCGATCACATTATCTCTAAGGGGAGAATTCCCAGACCAAAAGAAGAGGTTATGGACAGATTCAAACTTTTACCTTATGCACCAAACATTATTAAAAACACAAAGAGCGTAGACAATGAAGAGAGAAGAACTAGGGGTAAATCAGTTGCATACTTCTGGACTATAAAAAGCGATAGTAATATTCGCATAATCTTGAGAAGGTTAAATAATGGTACAATACATTTTTATAGTATTATGAATGAATAACATAAAACCTCCCCAAGGAGGTTTTATGAATGCTTGCCATCAGCAATAGTGCCGATCGAACCTGCTTAGCTTTTACACTAATGATTCGCAAGAATTATGCTTGTATATTATCACCCTAGAAATTATTGTCAACAAAATGTATAATACCCCCATGACTTTCAAAATTCTGAAAACAATAAAAATATGAACCCACAAACAGAAAAAGACTCTAGAATTATTACAGATTTTCCAAAATTTATTTTCAATACCATTTCAGATCAGATAAAGCAAGCAGATACAAAAGCCGTTGGAGTGCTCGGTATTTTAGGTATTGTTACTGGAGCACTTCTTTCACGCCTTAATACAATAAAAGATCATATGGGCATTTATGATCCAAAGTGGGTTGTGATATTTACCTTTTCAACTATCATGGTTGTGATTACTATGAAATTTATCGTAAGAGTAGTATATCCTCGTGGCTCAAGTTCAAATACTAAAAATATGATTTATTATAAAGACATTTCATTATACTCAAAAGATGAATATATTAAAAGGGGAGAATCTCTTTTAAACACTGATATTTTAAAAGAAACATATAACGATGTCTATAATATTGCTGGAGTTGCTTCTAGAAAATATAAAGCTTTGCGTTTGGCTATGCTTATGACAATAATCACTATAATATGGACTATAGCGGTACTTCTTTTGTCATGATTTATTTATGTCATCTAATGTTGAAAAAATCAAGGATCGGCTTGGCATAGAAGAGGTTGTAAGCTCATATATTAAACTAGAAAAAGCTGGCAAGAATCTAAAGGGTAAATGTCCATTTCATAATGAGAAAACGCCATCATTTTTCGTTTCACCAGAAAGAGCAACCTACTATTGTTTCGGTTGCAATGCCAAGGGTGATATTTTTTCTTTTGTTGAGCAATTTGAGGGGCTGGATTTTATGGGTTCACTTAAACTTCTTGCTGACAGAGCAGGAATCAAACTTGAATTTGATAGAAGTACGGAAATACATAGAAGCGAAAAGGAAAAACTTCTTACAATTATGGAAGAAGCCACAGTATTTTTTGAAAATGGACTTCGTCAATCAAAAGAAGCCAAAAATTATTTGAAAAGTCGCGGAGTAAAGGATGAAACAGTAAAATTTTTTCGTATTGGCTTTATATCAAATGATTGGCGACTTCTCTATGATTATCTTAAATCAAAGAAGTATACAGATAATGAAATAGACAAAGCCGGTTTAATTAAAAAGCCCGATGAAGCTGATAAGGGCTATTATGATCGTTTTCGTGACCGTATTATTTTTCCCATTTGTGATTCAAGTGGCAGAGTAATTGCTTTTTCTGGAAGAATTCTCCATGATGATGGTAAGTCGGCAAAATATTTAAATAGTCCAGATACACCTTTATTTAATAAAAGCAGTGTTCTTTATGGTATTGATAAAGCAAAGAATGACATTAGAATTAAAAATTATTCTATTTTAGTTGAAGGACAATTGGATCTTCTGCTATCTCATCAAACAGCAATAAAAAACACTGTAGCAGTATCTGGCACAGCTCTATCAGATACTCTTATGTCAAGAGAAAATGTTGTCAATAATCTGGGTATTGTAAAAAGACTGTCAAACAATATTATTTTAGCTTTTGATTCTGATTCAGCTGGTAGAAAAGCGGCAATGCGTTCTGCTGGTATAGCATTAAGTCTTGGAATGGATGTAAAAATTGCCGATTTACCAGAAGGCAAGGATCCGGCAGATCTTGTTCTTGCTAATCCAGAGTTGTGGAAGAATGTCTTGCGTAATTCCAAACCTGTGATAGAATTTCAGCTTGATACTGTGCTTTCAAAAAAACTAGATCCCAGAAAGCTTCCCCAAGCATTACGGGACAATGTGTTTCCATTTATTGCTCCATTAACTGGCGCCATGGAAAAAGCACACTATATAAAATTAATAAAGGAAAAAACGGGGCTTTCTGAACAAGCTATAGTAGATGATTTAAAGAAAACTGAAGCATCATTAAAACCAGAGATCGCTTTTGTTCAATCTACAGAAAAACTTCAAAGTGCTACCTCGCGACTAGATGTCATTACCAGAAAGTTATTCGGTCTTCTTTATTATCTGGAAAAAAATCCTATTTTCTCCATAGATGTGGATAGTCATAAAGTTACCATAAAAACATTAGTTGGAGAAAAATACGACAACTTAATAAAAAGTACTGAACCTTTTAAAGATGAATTACTTCTAGAAGCCGAGGTAAGATTTGGCTCAAATGAAGACGATCTCCAAAAGGACCTTGATGAACTTTTGATTAATTTTGAAGAGGATTTAATAAAGGAAGAGTTTAATGAACTAATGAAATCAACTAATGCCGGAGAAAAGAATAATGAGAAATTAACAAATTTGATTAAAAGACGAAATCAATTAGAAGATAAAAAAGCAAAAATTTCAACAATCTATGAAGAAAACAAAAAAATTAAAAAAGATTAAGAAAAAGACAATTAAAAGAACAAAAGCCAAAGTCAGAACGAAAAAGAAAATAAAAAGAAAAATAAATAAAGCGAAATCAAATAAAGCTAAAGAATTTGAAGCAAAATCGCAAAAACTTATTTTGAAAGGCAAAGAACGAGGCTTTGTCACTTATGACGAGATTCTAAAAGAATTTCCAACTATTGAACACGATATTGTTTTTCTTGATGAATTATATGAAAAATTTGGAACTTCTGGCATAGATGTGCTTGAGGGTGGAGGTTTGCTAGAGGTTGAACCAGAAATATCGCATCCCACTAAAAAATATTCATATGGTTCACGAGGCGCCGATTCTTCATATGATTCTATACAGATGTATTTGAAGGAAATTGGTCAATATGCTCTTATATCTGCAACAAATGAAAAGGAGCTCGCTAGACGCATTGAACAAGGTGATAAAGAAGCAAAAAATCTTCTTGCCCGCGCCAATCTTAGACTTGTGGTTTCCATAGCCAAGAAATATGTAGGCAGAAGCCCCGACCTCACACTTCTAGATCTCATTCAAGAGGGTAATCTCGGTCTTTTCAAGGCAGTAGAAAAGTTTGATTGGACAAAAGGATACAAGTTTTCAACATATGCTACTTGGTGGATTCGTCAAGCTATAACCCGTGCTCTCGCTGATCAATCACGAACAATTCGTGTTCCAGTGCATATGGTTGAGACCATAGCCAAGTATAAACAAGTTGTAAGACGACTTACACAAGACCTCGGTCGTGATCCACTTCCTGAAGAAATTGCCACTGAAATGGGCCTTGATGTTGAAAAAATTTATAATATTGAAAAGATTGATCAAGATGTTGTATCTCTTGAAAGTCCGGTAGGAGATGATAGTGATGATGGAAAATCAACCTTAGGTGACTTTCTATTTGATGATAAAATTCTTTCGCCCGATCAAGAATCTTCTAGAAGAATACTTCGCGATCAGGTTAATCAAATTTTAGGAGATCTTTCTGAAAAAGAAAAGAGAATTCTAGAAATGCGCCACGGTTTAAATGACGGCATTACGCATACCCTTGAAGAAGTAGGTAAGGAATTTGGTGTTACCAGAGAGCGTATTCGTCAGATTGAAGCCAAAGCACATGAAAAAATCCGTCAGCATGATAATATCAATAGACTAAAAAATTATTAAAAGATAAAAAACACCACACAAAAGCGTGGTGTTTGGTTAAATAATTTCTATGCTTTCAATTTCATTTGGGTCAATGGGAAATCGTCCCCGCATCTGTATCTTACCCATAATGATTGTTTGAAAAATTCCAGTAGTATTACGAGCATCACTAAAACCAGTTTTTTTAAAAAAGATTTTAATTTGCTCTTGACATTCACATTGACTAAAGCACTTGCATAGTTTAGCTTGGCTCATGAATTTTTTAGGGTCCATTAATTGCCTTTCTTTAGTGGTTTATCTGGTATTAAACCTAACATACTTCTTGTACAAAGTCAATATTTATGGTTAATTATTCAAATGTTTCCATATAGAGTACATTGCAAATGTATCTAATTTACAATATTCCTTCAGATTTTTTGCAATCCTTTCTTTTTCTATCATATCAATATTTCCTGTCGTAAGCAGGTTCCATTTCTGCGTTGCTGTGCCACCATCTTGTATTTCAAGGTCACTATATGTAAGTTCTGGCACTAAAACCGGCAAAACTGCTTTTATAGATGTACTGCCCCTGAATTTTTTATGCACATAATATTGTTTAGTAAAAATATCCATCAAATCATACACTCTAACATTAACTTCATCAATGAATTTTTTCATTTCTGGTATTCTCTTTGCAAGTTCTTTGTTAATCTTGCATTCAAATTTCTTATTCCAAACAATAACACTTCCTATTTTTCCAACATTCTTTTTTAATGATTCTCCCAAAAATTGACTAGGATCATGTTGTCCTATATGTAGAAATTCAAAGTGTTTTGGTTCGGCGTCCATTGCCTCAATAACATGTAATGAATATTGAAAGGGGATTTGCTGATACGGTGAGAATCCATCAAATTTCGGAATAGCTGATGGATATGTTTCATAATCAAGAAAATAAAGAGGAAATATAAGATTTCCTAATTCTAAAATAATCTTATCTCTCTTTATCATCGCGCGATCAAGAATATGTGCATCAATCTGATTTTTCTGTATTTCGCTTAATTCAATTCGTTCTGGTATTTGATGAATATCAAAGACATTGTTATCTACAAGTTCTGTCAGTTTGGCTTTACTTAGACCTATTCTTGCTAAATCATGAATGCTATATTCTGGTATTTGGGGGTTAGAATAGGCAAAGGTACTACAATGTCCAGATCGGCCTTTATATAGGCATATACATTGCCCAGAGGGCTCTTTATCACTTGTTATATATGCCAGTGCCACACCCATTTCTCTTTGTACGGGTTCTAATAATTCATTGACTTGTTGAGTTACATCATCTATTGTAAAAAGCTTTATTAAATTAAGTGAACCATTTTTTACATATTTTGGATTCAAGTGAAGTAGATGTATTCTGTCTAACTCTATTCCTACAAGCTTCAATAGATTTACTTGAAAAGCCAGATCATAAAGATGAGTTTTTTCTTTAATACTATTTGAGGCCTTTATTTCATATAAAGACCATCTATGACTTTTCTTATCATATTTAATAATATCGCAAGCAGCCAAAAAACCATGTTTTAAAAAAACTGGTTGAAATATTGTCTCTTGACATCCATTTATATATTCAATTGTTTTTTTCTGTGATTTCTCATCTCTATCTTCAATCAATACTCCAGTGGGGAATAATTGTCTAGCAACTAATTCTACTTCATTTCCAGTTTCAATTATTAATTTCTCAAATTCCGATAACTCTGATTTATAGTAAATCTCTGGTTTATGAATTTTAAGCCAGAGATTTTTTGGACATTGACGATACAACAGATAATCTGTTTTTGATAAGGTAATGTTCATAATTATTTTACCTTATTTAACTAGGTTGTTCAGCTAACAAAGCGTCAATAACTTGTTTTACATTTTCATATGGTTGAGCACCTTCTAGTGGAATATATTTACCAGAAGGTGTGATAATAATGCTTGATGGAGTACCTTGAATACCAATATTTACACCATCAGTAAATTGTGCCTCTATTTTATCTTTGAACTTACCGCTTATTAGACAATTGTTAAAATCTGTAATATTGATACCGACAAATTGGGCGATTTTCGGTAATTGATTCTGATCAAGACCATTTGGAGAATCAGGCGTAACTGAAGGAGTTATTTCATAAAAGCGATTTGCATATGCCCAAAATTTTTCATTACCACCCAATGAACCAGCACATTCCAATGCTTGTGCTTCATGACCAGCATTTGGATGAAGGATACGACCATTGGCGCCAACTTTATCAAGAGGAAAATGACGATAGACCCAAGCCACATCGCCATTTTTACCATAAGTATCTATAACTTTTTTCATTGTACTATGAAATGCTTTGCAGAATGGACAAGATGGATCAGAATATTCAACTATTTTTATTTTTGCTGTTGGATTTCCTAAAATATGATCAGCACTAGTGACTGGTTTCATGGATTGTTCTAGTGATTTGGCTACTGTTGCGACCTGCCCTGTATTTATAGGTGCTTTGGCATATATCACTGCTCCAGCAACTATTGCTCCCGCAATTACAATGGCAGTTGGTATATTTAGCAATGACGACTTATTTCTAGGTTCTTGTATTTGTTCTTGTGTTGGATCCATGCTGTTTTTATGTTACGGTTACTTTGTTATAATTATCTTAAATTATATCATATGATTCTTATATTGATAGCTATTAGTGCATTTCTTACCACTTTTTTAGGTGGTTTATTAGCTTTGAAATTTAAGGATAAATTGCATTTAGTTATTGGCTTTAGTGCCGGCGCCCTTCTTGGTGTGGCATTTTTTGATCTTTTACCCGAGGCACTGAATTTAACTATGGAAAATCTTGCGCCTTCTGTCATTACTACTTATGTAGCTCTTGGCTTTGTAATTTTTATGATTATTGATCGTTTTATTGTACCTCACCACCATGCTAACGAAAATTGTCAAAATGAGCATCATCGCGGACGACTCGGTGCCGGCAGTCTTTCATTTCATAGTTTTTTAGATGGTCTAGCCATCGGTCTAGCTTTTCAAGTTTCTACTGCAGTAGGTATTGTTGTCACAGTGGCAGTTCTCGTTCATGATTTTTCTGATGGCATAAATACTGTAAGTTTGATTTTGAGAAATGGTGGAAGTAAAAGAGAAGCTACTAAATGGCTTTTAGTAGATGCTTTAGCACCAGTTATTGGTATCATCGCTTCTTCTTTTTTTACACTTTCTGAAACGGCATTAGGTATAATATTGGCAGTTTTTTGTGGATTTTTCCTTTATATTGGTGCAAGTGATCTTTTACCAGAAAGTCACCATCGTCACCCGACATTTTGGACCACCTTCATGACAATTTTAGGAGTGGCCTTACTCTATGGAGCAGTAAGTTTGGCGGGAGTATAAATTTAAATACTGTGATATATTAGAATAAAAGCACAACAAACAAAAAGGATTTCCAATGAGTGAAAATTATATATGGTACATTGAGCCATTCGGTTGTCTGATGACAAATCGGCTTCTTTCAGAACGCTTATCGGTAGAAGATACATGTTCTAATAAGCTTTGCTCTGACGGAAAAGAAAGAAATTTATGGCGATGTGAATACACCCTAGTTGCTGAGCTAGAACAAGCAAAGAGTCAGCTTAACTTAGCATTCAGAGTGTATGTACAAGAAGGTCATAATACTCAAATCCGAATGTGGCCATTTCGAAGGAAAAGGACCTGATAAGCCATGCATTCTTACAAATCTGCATGGTATTTTTATTCAGAAAAATTAAAACGGTAGTGTAAAAGTTATAGCATTATCGGCCCTTTTTTCCCACTGCGAAGTGTCTAGCTTGATGTCTCTGACTTTTCCCTTTAGCCCAAGATCTTTATACATAAGCTTGCCATTTTTGATCGCATAATCATAAAGCTCTTTTGTAATTTTCACATCTTCTATACAATATTTAATGATTTTATCTATTTCGCCATTTTGCCACCAAGTGATAGCATCCAAGCCATTGGCACCTTTCTTTTTCCCTAGGGTAGCTTCTGCTAAAGTATCAAGTTTAATACGGCGACCGAGTACATTTTTTACCTCAGCCATTAAGTCAAGACTTTTTATTTTTTTCAAATCTCCCGAATAATATTTATTCAAAAGGGGAATATCAAAATGATTACCATTAAAAGTGATAAGCATGTCAGCTTGTTCAATGATTGGCCAAAGTTTATTGAAATCCTCTTCTAAAAAACTGGAATATAGAAGCGTCTCCGAATCATGAATGCACACTACAGAAATATCCAAAGCGGAAGGATCATTTGAACCAACATCTTGAAATATGTTTTTGGTTTCAACATCAAATGTTATTTTTCTCATACTATTGAGGAATTTGTAATGTCTCTAATGTAGATAGAGTTTCTATACCAGTAGAAAGATTCTTTAGTTTTAGTTGTCCTGTTTTTACCTCTTCTTCGCCAATACAAATAATATAAGAAATATTCATTTTATCGGCATTCTTTATTTGATCCCCAATTTTCCTAAAAGAATAATCAACCGCAACTTTTATACTTTTCTCTCGTAAGACCTGTGCCACCTCTTGACCATAATCAGTCACTTCTTTATTCATCAAGCAAATATAAATATCTGCAGTAGAAGTTTTTTGTGATAGATCAATCTTTCCATAAGTCCCTATTAGATCTCTCGCTACTACATCACCCGCACCAAAACCCACAGCAGGAACTTTCTCATTACCAAAGATTGCTAGCAAATCATCATAACGACCACCACCCAAAACCGCCCTGCGATTTGCGGGATTTTTATCAAATATTTCAAAGACAATACCAGTATAATAATCAAAGCCACGCATTAGAGTTTGATCAAAGCGAGCATTTGTTATACCAAGCTTTTCTAAAGCCCCAATAACCTGCCTTATTTCTTTCAGACCTTCATGTTCCTCTTTCGTCTGACGAAGATGGCTGATGAATTCTTCAAAGTTTTTTGAATTCAAAAGGGTAATGAATTGGCTAGCTTTGTCGCCCAAGATTTCCTTAACAGTTTCCACAAAAGCATGTTCAGGAATCTTATTTTTTTTATCAATCAATTTTGAAATTTTCTTAGCTTGTTCTTCATTTAAATTAAAAACCTCTTTTGTGACATAGTTCATAAGCTTACGATTGTTGATACGAATGTCAAAATCAGCATCAGAAAGGCCATAAGCTTTGGTTATTTCATATGCCATTTGGATCACTTCAACTTCGGCTTGTAGGCTTTCTACACCGAAAATGTCAACATTTAATTGCCAATGCTCTCGCAATCGTCCACGCTGTGGTTGTTCATAACGGAAAAGGTTTGGAATAGAAAACCAACGAAGAGGGAATATAAGCTCTCGTTTTCTACCCGCAACCATTCTGGCAATAGTGGGTGTCATTTCAGGTCGTAATGTTACTTCACGCTTTCCACGATCAGTAAATGTATAAGTTTGCTCATTGACAATTTCTTCTCCAGATTTGGCCCTATAAAGTTCAGCTGGTTCAAGGATAGAAGCATTATATTCTTCATATCCATATTTTCTTGAAACAGTTTTCCAAATATCAAAAATCTTATTTTGAACTGCCATATCTTCCGGATAAAAGTCGCGAACGCCTTTATATGGATCGGTTGATAATTTCATGTCATTATTGTAACAAAGTTATGCAAAATGTCATTCTTACCAATAAGGCAATAGGTGAGACACCACTTGAATGTCTCGAGCGCGTTCGCGTTGAAAATGCCATTTCTGATGCGATTCCCATGACTTATGCCGGTCGCCTAGACCCAATGGCCGAAGGCTTACTCATTATTCTCGTTGGAGATGAATGCAAAGAAAGGCAAAAATACACGAAGCTTGATAAAGAATATGAAGTCAAGGTTCTTTTGGGAGTTGAAACTGATAGTTATGATATTTTGGGTTTAATTAAAAAAGTAAATCCTCGACAAACAAACACAATTAATTTAAATAATTTCGTAGGAAAATTTAATCAAGAATATCCCAGATATTCGTCAAAAATTATAGCTATGAAAGAATTACCGGAAGAAATGCCGACAAAAGATGTAGAAATTTATTCTATTGAAGAAATAGATTCAAGAGAAATTTCTGGAACAGAAATAGCCGATGAAGCAATAGAAAAAATAAATAAAGTAAAAGGTGACTTTAGGCAAGACGTTATTAAAAGAGATTGGCTTAATTTTCAAAATAAATATGCAGAAAACATGTTTCAAATTAAAAAAATAAAAGTCAAATGCTCAAACGGAACTTATATGCGATCATTGGCTGTTCAAGTGAGTGGGCTTGCATGGTCTATTAAGCGGATAAAAGTAGGTAATTTTGTAATTTGACTTTATCTTTTAAAAGACTACAGTATGGTTAGATAATATAGTGAAATTCAAACAGGAGACTGACAAATGAATGATTCTAAAATAAAAATGCTAACAAGACAAGACATCCCTTGTTGGTATGATCTTCGACTTGATGTCTATAATCCTCCAGTGCCGACTCTTATTGTGTCAGTGCATGAAGATATGCTTGCTCAATGGAGAGTCTTTCCTCAAAAGAATTTGACCTTACCCTTTGAATTAGATAGGACCAAATTCTATACCGGAGTGGACAAATCCTTTGGTTATGAAGGTGCACTTGTCCGTTCTGGTGGTGCTGTAGAAGGTTTTGTGGACTTTTCACTTGAGGTACCAAAAATCTTCGTCAATACAGACGAGAAATGCACCGAATGTAAAGGTAAGGGCAAGCAGAGAAGTGAGAAATGCCTATTTTGTGAAGGCTTGGGGAAAAAGCAAAGACGTAATGAACCGGAAGCCTATGCCAAAGCTGTGAGTTTGCAAGTTTTTTTATGGCAATTACTATTTCCTCCAGAAAAGGACACAAAAGCTCGTTATAGGCAAATTCTAACGGTGGGAACTACCGCTATTCCTGAATCACACGGTGCGCATGTCAGTGGCGAGTTTTCTCCAGTATTCGTTAAACATCTTCTGGCGCAGTTGAATACAGAGACATCCTTTCCCAGTGTGGCAGATGTAATGCGAGGAGTTTACTACCATACTCTTGATAGGCAAATTGAAGACGATGGAGCATTTCAGGAATTCAGAGCAGTAACTTATCAAGGGCGTCTGACCTTGGATTGTCCCGGAAGTGCTGCAGGACTTCATCCATGCCATAATGTCAATGTTAAGGAAGGTGAGGGGTACAAATTCACAAGCCATAATATGGATTCGCTACCTCAACAATTCGCAATTCTGGCTGGACTTGGACGTATGGTGGTTGATTCTTACGGTTATCGTTAGTTAAGGTAAGTTTTTTGAGGTCGTCCGACGCTTTTCGGTCGACCTTTTTTGTTTTTATGATAATATGTAAACATGAGAAAGATAGTTATCAAGGAAGGGCCACTAGTCTTCTTGAGAGATGTGGTGGTAATGGAAATCATTGCCTCAATTATCTTTTTTGCTGCTTCTTTTATTACAAACTATGAGATGCTGTTCAAGGGATCATTTATGGCACACTATGTCCGTTATGACATTTTTAATATAGTCATATTCTCACTATTTCAATTAACTTATATTTCACTTCTATTTCTCAACTGGTATTTTTCTCACTATGAAATTCATGAAAAAGAAATTATTAGAAAATCTGGTCTTATTTTTAGACATAGAAAAGCTGTTAGCTTGGCAGATGTGGCATCTGTTGAGATATATCAATCTCCAGTAAGTCGTATAATGTCTCACGCTACTATTATTCTTGAGCACAATAACGGTCGGACAACGAAAATTAAAAATGTCTCAAATTTTGATGAATATGTTTATGTTATAAAGCAAATGGTCTATAGCTCTTCGGGCAGAGTTTTAACCAAAGATCCGAAAGTTTTAATTGAAGAAGGCGAGGGACTTTTTGTGGAATTTAAAGAGACGCTTAGATATGACAAGAGAAAAGGGGAAGTCAGCAAGGAAATGGAAAAAGCTGTAATGAAAGGTGTAGTTGGATTTTTGAATGCTGATGGCGGAACGCTGATTATCGGAGTAAATGATGAGGGCGCGACAATTGGTTTGGACGATGATTATAAAACTATGCCAAAAAAGAATCGCGATGGCTTTGAAAATCACATCAGCATGCTCATAAAAACTATGATTGGTCTTGCTTTTGCTAAATATGTCAGCGTGAAGTTTGAAAAAATTGATGGCAAAGATATCTGTTTAATAACAGTTCGAGAAAGTCACAAGCCGGCTTATCTT
>CAZZPF010000013.1:0-11368 GCA_964655515.1 uncultured Candidatus Saccharibacteria bacterium | reverse complement strand
ATCTGGTTCCAAATTTTTCATTATTAGAAGTGCTTCTTTTCCATCATGAGCAATGGATGGACGATAACCGTCTTGTTTTAATTTTTCAACAAGAAGATTGGACAGAACATTATCATTTAAAGCAACTAAAACTTTTTCTTTTGGAATTTGAGAGTCTGGCATGCACTTATTTTAACATCTTTTTCTTAAAAGCTACAATCTCATCCCTGATAAGAGCGGCGGTTTCAAAATCAAGCACTTTGACTGCACTTTCCATGGCTTTTTCCTTTTCCTTCATGAATTTTTCTGGATTAGTGCGTGCCATGTTTTCATCAATTCTCATAAGTTCTACGACTGCTTTCTCATGATCGCTTCTTAATTGATCTGTAATATCATGTATTTTTTTGATAATAGTCTGTGGAGTAATATTGTTTTTTCTATTATATTCTGTTTGAATTTTACGACGCCGATCTGTTTCTTTTATGGCATATTCTAGTGAATCTGTCATAACATCTGCATAAAGTATGACACGGCCATTGATATTTCTGGCGGCTCGACCAATTATCTGTATAAGTGATGTATCAGAACGCAAAAATCCAGCTTTATCAGCATCAAGAATACCGATAAGTGATACTTCTGGCAGATCTAGACCTTCTCTAAGAAGATTTACTCCGACAAGCACATCAAATTTAGCTTTTCTGAAATCTGTGAGAATGGTGATACGATCAATAGTCTTGATATCACTATGAAGGTATTCGGCTTTAATACCCTTTTCTTTGAGAAATTCACTTAGGTCTTCTGCCATTTTTTTGGTTAAAGTGGTGGCTATTGCCCGATCTCCCTTTTTAATTACTTTTTTTGCTTCTTCAATAAAATCAAAAATTTGCCCTTTGAAAGACTTCATTTCCGCTACAGGATGTACTTCAATTACAGGATCAACAAGACCTGTTGGACGAATCACTTGCTCTACCACCTGTTCACTATGCTCCTTTTCAAATTTACCTGGAGTTGCAGAAGTATAAATGACTTGATTAGTAGCTTTTTCAAACTCTTCAAATTTCATTGGGCGATTATCTTTTGCTGATGGTAAACGAAAACCATATTCCACAAGAGTCTGCTTTCGTGATGCGTCTCCCGAATACATTCCGCCAATCTGTGGTACGGTCACATGCGACTCATCTATTATTGTAAGAAAATCTGCAGTTCCATCGGCTTTTTTGGGAAAATATGAAAGTAGAGAGTCTGGCGCTTGTCCCGACGGTTTTCCAGAAAAATGCCTTGAATAGTTTTCAATACCATTACAATATCCAACTTCACGAATAAGTGCCAGATCATATTTTACTCGGCGCTTTAGTCTTTCTGCTTCCAGCATCTTTCCTGCTTTTTCAAGTTCTTTTAGTCTTTCTTCTAATTCATGCTTTATAGTTATGAAAGCTCTTTTTGATTGCTTATAACTACTTATAAAGTGTTTTGCTGGGAAAAGGAAAATGCTTTCATGGGTAGCTCTAATTGTTCTGCTAATTGGATCAAGTTCAATAATATTAGAAATGGTACTGCCATTATATTCTATACGATAAACTGTTCTGTCATTTACGGGCATGATTTCTATGATATTTCCTATTGCACGAAATTTTCCCGATTCAATATCTGCATTAGTCCTTTCAAAATGAATATCAATAAGTTTGCGAATGAGTTTTATCCGAGAAAGCTCCATACCCTTTTCAATTTTAAGATTGACTTTTTGATATTCCTTTGGACTTCCTAAACCATAAATACAAGAAACTGAAGCTACAATAATGACATCTTTTCTAGTAAGAAGAGCTTGTGTTGAGGCGTGTCGTAAACGATCTATTTCTTCATTTATCATTGCTTCTTTTTCAATATAAGTATCGGTTATAGGCATATATGCTTCGGGTTGATAGTAGTCATAATATGAAACAAAATAATGTACAGCATTGTTTGGAAAAAATTCTTTGTATTCCTGTGCAAGCTGTGCCGCCAGAGTTTTATTGTGAGCAATGACAAGAGTTGGTTTATTATTTTGAGCAATAACATTTGCCATAGTAAAAGTTTTACCAGATCCAGTAACACCGAACAAGGTCTGCCGACGCAGACCTTGTTCAAGCCCGATAGTAAGAGCTTTGATGGCCTTGGGCTGATCACCGGCAGGTGTCATGAATTTTGAGAGTTGAAAAAGTGACATGTAAATAGACTATCATATATGAAATTTGTAGCAATAAAAAAGAGCGCTCGGGCGCTCATTATTTTTAAACTTTGCTTAAAACGACTTCAATCTTCCAATATTAATGCCGGCAATAATTTGTGAAGAAAAGCCAACTTTGGTTCCGACAAAAGCGTAGCAATCGTTGTTATCTCTGAAGAAAAGATAATCCAAACGAAGTATTCCTATGTATGAGTGGTCTTGTTGAATTCTATTGGGGTTTGAGGAATATACAATACTGGTAGTAAGTTTTAATCTATCAACAAGTGGAACACTGAAAATAATGGTAGCGTGATGAGATGAAAAATCCTTAAAGTAATACCGGAATGAAGTGAGAAGTATTACCCTTTTATTTTCTGTAATTTCTGAACTTATGAATACATAAGGTGATGAATTGAGAGGTCTAAAACCATAATGCAACTGTTTCTCAGTTTTCAATCTTTTCCACCACGACTCTTCAGCATTTTGATATGCCGGATCTAAAGGATTAATTCTTTCTTCATCAACTCCACCGATTGATTCTGATATGATTGGAACGCTCCACCTACTTCCAGCAAAATCACGAGCACTATATACTAAGGAATGATAGGCTGCTTTTTCCATAGATTGGTTTATAGTAATAACATCTGAATCAAATAAGTTTCTATGTTTAAGCGGTACAAGATAATCCCGTACAAGATCATCCATTCTATTCATTGAGCCCTTCAATAAAGTTATAGCAACACTGTCTCTTTCTGATAACTGTAAATCTGGCACTTTGATTGGAACTTCTTCATTAACTGGTTGGTTTGTTTGTGCTAATAAGTTATTAACAGACAGTAAAATAAAGGAAAATAAGCATAGAATTTTCATATTTCAGTGGGTTGAGATTATTGATTTTTAGTTCACGGAGCAAAAAACTCTCACTATGATACTCCTTATTTGGTTTTATGCAATGTTTATTTTATTTTTCTTAATATAGCTCTTTTTATGCCTTCTTTTATATCTTTTTCACCCATTCCATAGTGTTCTATTAACTCATCAGGTGTACCAGATTGACCAAATTTATCCTTCACTCCAACAAATTCAATAGGTACTGGATAATGTCTGGCTAGGCATTCTGCCACTGCCGAACCCATACCTCCGGCAATTTGATGTTCTTCAACTGTCACTATAGCACCAGTTTCATGCGCCAATTTCCAGACGGCATCTTCATCAAGAGGTTTTATTGTTGAAAGATTCAAAACTTTTACTCTTTTGCCATCTTTTTCCAATTCTTGAGCAACTCTTAAAGCTCTATAAACTAAAGCCCCTGTAGCTATTATTCCTATTTCAGCTTTTAGATCTTTTACTGGCTCAAAAATTAACTGCGCCTGCCCTATTTCAAATGGAGTTTCTTCTGTTGTAATTATAGGAGTTTTTTCACGAGCTAAACGAATATATGTTGGAAATTTTGTCTGCGCACAAGCTATAGTAGCTTTCTTGGCTTCTATTGCATCACAAGGTGAAATCACTACCATGTTCGGAATAACTCTCGTAATCGCCAAATCCTCAATGGCTTGATGAGTCCCTCCATCGGGACCGACAGAAATTCCAGCGTGTGAACCAGCAATTTTTACTGGTCTGTCATTATAACAAATAGTGGTACGAATCTGCTCCCAATTTCTACCAGGACTGAACATGGCATATGAAGTAATGAAAGGAATTTTTCCCATGGCCGCCATTCCGCTGGCTACAGTTGCCAAATTCTGCTCTGCTACTCCGATTTCAACAAATCTTTCAGGAAATTTATTTTTAAAAAGGTGCATTTGGGTAGATTCTGTCAAGTCAGCACAAAGTCCCACTACCTGCTTATTAAGTTCACCCGCCCTTAAAAGGCCCTCGCCAAATCCTTTGCGTATAGGAACTTGTTCAACATCTATGTTGAAGAGTTTTGGATTTAGCTTTTGAGTGGGATTAAGCATTTAGGCTTAATTATACACTATGTTTGTATAATTAAACTAGACTACGGTAAGTTTGAGGCCAAGTCCGGTTGTTACTTTTTTAAGAAATGAAAGTCTGGGATTTGCTCTACCTGATTCAAGGCGAGCAAGTGAAGACTGTGCGACCTTCAATCGTTTTGCTAGTTCCCTCTGGGTAAGACCCTTTTTCCCACGCGCACGAATAATAGCCTTAATGAGGGAAAAATCAAACTGCAATGCTTCATATTCGTTTTTATATTCAGGATCCCTCATATAATTTTGATGAAGTTTATTGAAAGAATAAAATTTAATTTTTTTTATTTTCCGTTTCATATAATGATGATATCACATACGCTATCAATCTTGCAAGAGCTTTAATCTTCTCCTTGCAGTCTTCAAATCATGTAGTTCTAATTTCTGACTTTTCTTATGAATCACAGAAAGAAGAATAATTTTTTCTGTATAAAATGTATAGAAAATTCTTATATTTTTAGGGTTAAGTATTCTTAATTCATAAATGTCTTTCTCAACTTTTTTACTGAATGGCATGCGTAAAGTATGTCCTTCTGTTGATAAAAGGTTTATGGTACTTGAAATCTCAGTTTTTGTCCGAGTATCAAAGGAATCAATAAAAGATTTTATATCCCGATGAAAATAAATTACTTCCATTAATTAACTCTAACAACGGTTAAATTTGTGTAAAGGTAAAACACAACAAAAACTTCATCAGTCTTTTATGGCTGTTATGTTATAATTATGAGTTTGAAAAACTAAATGCCTTTCTTAGAAATCGCATCAAGTATTTGGTTAATATAGACTTTATCATCCTTCATAAATAGTTTTTAGCTCTGGTAACACGTATGGTCGTACAAATTTATTTAAACTTTTTTCGGTTACCAAGTCTACTTTACGCCCAAGAGAGTTTTCCAGACTATTAATAAGTGCCATATATGAAAACATGCCAAGTGGTTTGCCCAAACGAACAAGGATGTCCACATCGCTTTTAGGACTACTTTCACCACGAGCAATAGAGCCAAAAACGGCTGCATAGGTAACACCGTATTCGTTTAATATTGGTGATATTTTGCTTTGTATATTCTTTATATCCATGCCTAGCATTATACCACAATAATCACTCGTGCTCGCCTCGGACTTTGCCTCCCCAGGTACGGACTGTGTGCAGGGCTTTTCGAGCTGTCTCAATCTCCTCCGGTGTCGTCGGGGGCTTGCCGTGCCACTGGAACTGGCGTTCAAACTCGGGAATGCCTTTTGATGGGATAGTATTTGCAATAATCACTGATGGCTTGTCAAAAACAGCATGAGCTTCACCAATGGCACGATCAATGTCACGAAAATTATGACCATCTATTTCCTGCACATGCCAATTCCATGCACGCCATTTATCTGCTAGAGGATTCAAGGGCATAATGTCTTCGGTAAAACCGTCAATCTGAATATTGTTACGGTCAATGATAGCAGTAAGATTCTGCAATTTCTCCTTACCGGCAAGCATGGCCCCTTCCCATGAATTGCCGGCATCAAGCTCGCCGTCGCTCATAAAGCAATAAATCTGCTTGCCAGATGTTTTTCCGAAATCCATCCTTTCAGCCAGTGCCATCCCCACGGCTTGTGAGAGACCAGAGCCCAGTGGTCCGGATGAAGTCTCTAAAGCAGGTAAAAAATCTCGATGTGGGTGGCCCTGCAATATAGAACCAAATTTTCTTAATTTTTTTAATTCAGCAATGGGAAAATATCCGGCATGCGCCATAGTTGCATATAAAACAGGACAAATGTGCCCGTTTGAAAGCACGAGCCGGTCGCGATACGGCCAATCGGGCTTTTGGGGATCATGTTTAAGAGCATGAAAATAGAGATAGGTAAAAATATCAGCCATGTCAAGAGGTCCTGCAGTATGGCCAGACTTGGCTTCTATAAGCATTTCAATAATAGACTGCCTGATGGCATGAGCTTTTTCAAAAAGAAATTGTGCTTTTTGATCTGTGAGAGGTTGAAGGACCATATTCCTATATTGTACCACCTAAATCTTTTTAAATTTCTGATATGTGTGAATAAGGTCTTCAGACTCAAACAATGCTGATCCAACCACTAATCTATCTGCACCTGCATGCTTCAAAACCGAAGCATTTTCTAGAGTTATCCCTCCATCTACTTGCACCTTTAGGTTTGAGAACATTATCTTGGCTTCTTTTACTCTATCAATAGTATTTGGATTAAATTTCTGTCCTTGAAACCCTACTTTATCAATACCCATAAGCTCTACATGAGAAATTTTTTCTTTATATTTTTCTATAGAGTTAATTGGGGTTGAATTATTTAAAGCGATACCTATTTCAACAAGGCCATTCAAAATATCCAAAACTGGCATTAAATCTTTTGAACTTTCATAATGCAAGACAATGCGTACTGCGCCCGCAGAAAGCCATTTTCGAGCATCATCTACGGTGGGATTATCAATCATTAAATCAAATTCATAGTCAATTTTATCCCAAGCCGGCATTCCCTTTTCTTCATGAAGAATGTCCTCAAAATTTTTATCGGCTTTTTTATAAGGCCAAGTAGAATTCAACACAAACTTGCCATCGCAAATATCTATCTGAACAATTTTGGAAACACCCTTTATAAGTTCAATTTTCTCTTCAATTTCAGCAAAGTCTTTTGGAAGTATAGCAGGAATTATTTCCATATTATTGAATATTATCGCTTTGCTCAATCCTTCTCACATGTCTTTTATCACCACTGAAAGGTGTAGTTATCCACAGGCGCACTGCCTCTTTTACTTCCTCTTCTTCTACAAAACCAGCACCTATAGAAAGAATATTTGAATCATTATGCTCACGAGCCAACTTCACGATTTCCAAATTCTTGCCATGATAAACAGTAGCATGTACTCCGGGGAAGCGATTACAGACCATGGCTTCGCCTTGACCAGATTTACCAAAAATAATTGCTCTGGTGTTTTCAGGATCGCTTACTACTCTCATTGCTACAGGTATCATAATTTTAGGATAATCATCTTCGGGATTTTTTACATGAGCACCCATATCCTCTACAGAAAAACCTTCTTCAATCAGAAAAGCTTTTATTTTATTCTTTAGTTCAAACCCAGCATGATCAGATGCGACAAGTAGTTTCATAGGTTTATTATATACAATTGACATAAAAAGGTCACGGGTGATAATACCCACATTCAGTAAAATAGCAAGTGATCTAAGCGTATAAAATGATTGCGTAAATAGCTCTTTTAACTATTTATAAAAATCTACTTCTTCATAATAATATGACTGCTCCACACCCTTCATAAAAACTTCGCGATCATCAATTTTATCCGTCAAAGAACCACGCAAGAGCTCGCGAATCTCGAGATTATTCACTGGGCTGCGTTGCATTGCGTTCAAATAGTTGGATTTGTCGATCTTGATCCAATCAACACATTGTTTGAGATTTTCTTTCAAAATCAAATCGAGCCAGATCCTCATGCTCCGCCCATTACCCTCCATAAATAGATGGGCGATGTTCATTTCCACATATTTAGCAACGATGTGATCAAAAGTACTTTCCGCCATTTTATCAATCTTCATTAAACTTTCTTCCAGATATAAACAAGAAGCGAATCGGAATCCTCCTTTGCTTATATCTTTCACACGAATCTGGCCAGCAAAATCGTAAAGGCCCCCAAATAAATATTCGTGGATTTGTTGCAAACCTTTGGTTGTGCCGACCTCAAAACTTTCAATTTCCCGACTACCGAAAAGCTTCTTGGCTCGTTCTTTGCTGATTTGGTCAACATTTTTCATGCATATATTATACCATTTTTAGTTATGTTTTTCTTTAATGTTAATTTAAATTGACGAGATCTTTTGTCACTCTAGGGATCTGATTGATGAAAAAATCCTTTACTTCTTTCCAGCTAGCCCTAAAATTTATTTCTGGTGCTGGATCATTTTCAGCGTCTTCAAAATAGACGAGGCTTTTCAAAATATGATGATAGTCATGGGCTACGGATGGGTATTGATTTTTAAGCTTGTGCATCGTATTTTCTAAAACTTCTCCATTTTTCATAAACCAATATAAGTCAAAGAAATCTCGCTTTCTGCCTCTTTGAGAAATAGCAATTATTTTCATAACTGCTATATCCTTTGGTTTAAGTATCTTAATTGATCCGTATAAAAGAGGTTTTTCTGATGGAATAAAAAATGGATATGCAATGAAACTGACTTTTGCACCAAATAGTTCACCATAGATAGTATTCTTCTTATTAACATCGGTATCCCAATATGTTCCATTTTTAAAATTTCCCAATAAATTATTGTTATCAAAATCTTTGTCTTGAGTAAAAAAATCCAAATCAACAGATTTTCTATGTCCTACTTGTAACGTCAGAGCGGTACCTCCAGCAAGATACCAATTTGAGTCTGCCAACCATCTCTCTTTTGAAAGAAATTCAAAAGCCTTTACCGTCTTGACTGGTAACATCTCAAAATGTAACTTTATGCTGTTTGAAGAAGTAGCGTCCATAATGCTTTTGTTTCCGGTCTTAGACATCGTGATTTGAGAACCACTTTTTTCATAAGTCCTTTATCATAAAAATTCCACAACCACCTCACCTCATCATCTCTACCAAAGTCCATAATACGCTCAATGACATAAGAAGCGTTTTTGTCAAAATCTATATTGTCCGGATTAGTATCCCAAAATAATGATTCTCTAAATTTCATACTTACATTATAGCATATTTGCCCGACTATTTCCATCCCTTAACCCTACCAAACCTAGATGAAATCCTGATAAAAAAATAATAAAGATTTCTTTATCTGGTAAGTGAGACTTAAATTATTAAACCAACCTCCCCGCCTGCACCACATGCCTCAACAATGTATACGCATACCCTATCTCATTATCATACCACGCCAGTACTTTCACTAGATTTCCACCGACTACACGAGTAAATGCCAGATCGGCGATTGAGGCATGAGGATTGCCGATAATGTCGTGCGAGACTAACGGTTCTTCAGTAACAGTAAATATACCCTTCCAGCGATCATCGGTAGAAGCTTTTTTTAATATTTCATTGACTTCTCCTGCGGTAGTTTCTTTTTTTGAAATAAATGTCACATCAACAATAGATCCAGCTACGACTGGAACACGTATTGAAATTCCATCAAACAATCCTTCAAGATTCGGCATAGCTTTTGTAACTGCAATAGCGGCGCCAGTTGAAGAAGGAACGATATTTTGTGCGGCGGCACGCCCCTCGCGCAAATCTTTCTTAGCAGGACCATCAACGAGAGTTTGGCTTGCAGTGTATGCGTGGATAGTATTTAATAAAGCTTTTTCAATACCAAGTGCTTCATCAAGAATTGCAAGAAGTGGACTTCCGGCATTCGTGGTACAAGAGGCATTTGAGCTTATCTCGCAAGTTTCTAATTTATCCTCATTTAGCCCCATAAGCACCGTAGCGCCTTTTATCACTGACATTGGATTATCTTTTAGTGGCGCAGTTACCACCACTCTTTTTGCACCGGCTACGATATGCGCTTGGGCTTTATCGCTAGAAGTAAAGAGTCCGCTGGATTCAACTACTACATCTATATCAAGTTTTCCCCACGGCAAGTGGGCTGGATCTTTTTCGCTGATATATTGAACTCCATCCAAATTGTGCTGACTTATCCCATAAACACTGTCGTATTTCAAAAGATATTCCATGCTTTCCATACTACCAAGATCATTGACAGCGACAATTTCAATATCTGAATTAACGCTATTCTTTTCTCTTGCAAGTTTAAAGAAGGCCCGACCAATTCTTCCAAATCCATTTATTGCCACTTTGATAGGTTTGTTCATTTAATTTGTTAAATTTAATATGTCTATATTATAGTATATATTTTTGTTTTGTCATATAATAGGACAAAATCACATGATTGAGAATAAAACAAAAATCGTAATAATCGGTGGCGGGTTTGGCGGTGTATATACTGCACGCTATCTGGAAAGATTGCTTGGTGAAAAAGCAGAGATTACACTTATAAATAAATCGAATTATTTTCTTTTTACTCCCCTTCTGCATGAAGTTGCAACAGGTGGCCTTACTCCTGATAGTGTAGTAGAACCGATAAGAGAGGTCTTTCGAGGCACTTGTGTAAAATTTGTAGAAGATACAGCGGTTACAGTAAAGCAAAATGAAAAAGAAATTATAACATCAAATTCTTCATTTGCTTATGATTATTTGGTCATTTCAACTGGAGCTCAAACAAATTTCTTTGGGGTTTCTGGTGCAAAGGAACATAGTTTTTCCCTAAAGGATTTGAATGATGCCATTTCCATAAGAAATCATATACTTCAAACTTTTGAACAAGCAATGGCTTCAGGGAAAAAATCTTTGCTTACTTGTACAGTAGTCGGCGCTGGTCCTACTGGAGCAGAGCTTGCAGCCGAATTACTTGAATATATGAGAGATACACTATGTACTTACTATAAAAATTCAGGATTTTCTAAAGAAGATGTAAAAATTAATCTCATTACAAATACTGCAGAAATTATAACTCAATTCCCTGTACCAATGCGTGAAATTGCACTTAAAGAACTTAGAAAAAAGGGTGTTAATGTTATGTTAAATGTTTGTGTTGTAAAAGTTGAACCACATTTAATTATTTTTGCTGATGGTACAAAGCTAGAGTCACATACTATTGTATGGGTCGCTGGTGTAAAACCCACACTTACAGAAACAAAAAGTCTAGATGTCGGAATAAAGGGGCGTATTGAGGTAAATGATTATCTGCAAAGTTGTAAAAATCCTGAAATTTTTGCACTTGGTGATGCGGGAGGATCATTTCCAATGCTTGCACAAGTGGCAGTTCAACAAGCCAAAACTGTAGCAAATAACATTTATGCCCTCACAAAAAAGCGAGAGCTTTCTAAATTTTCTTTTTACCAAAAAGGCCTTCTTATTTCTTTTGGTCAATGGTATGCCATAGGATATTTCTTTGGCATGACATTTCGTGGAAGATTAATGTGGGTATTATGGAGATTAGTATATCTATTTAATTTTCTATCATTGAGGAAAAAAGCTGAAATTAGCATGGAGTGGACTATCAATGCTTTTTATCCTAGAGATATTACTTATATTAAATAGTTTTTAAATAAAAAGAGCCCGCGAAACAGTTGTTTCGCGGAACTCGTTGAGCTTCATTAGGCAACAACTGATTCGTTG
>CAZZPF010000012.1:0-20109 GCA_964655515.1 uncultured Candidatus Saccharibacteria bacterium | reverse complement strand
GCACGGCTCAATGAACTAAATCGCACCGTAGATAGCAAGATCGGAGAAAGTAGCAAACACATGCGTGAATCCATGCATGCACAGCTTTCTGAATCCACAAAGATGATTCGTGAGGTCACAGTCGGTCTGACTAAACTGGATGAGACCAATAGACAAGTGGTGTCCTTTGCTGATCAATTACAAAATCTCCAAGATATATTGAAAAATCCGAAGCAACGGGGAATTTTGGGAGAATATTACCTTGAAACTCTTTTGAAAAATATTTTGGCTCCCGGACAATATCAAATGCAATATTCTTTCAAAAACGGAGAAATTGTTGACGCTGTAGTTTTTGTTAGAGATAAAATCATTCCCATAGATTCAAAATTTTCTCTGGAAAATTATAATAAACTTATTGAAGAAAAGAATCCCGCAGAAAAGGAAAAATTGGAAAAAGTTTTTGTCAATGATCTCAAACTTCGCATACAAGAAACAGCGAAATATGTGCGACCAGCAGAGGGTACTATGGAATTTGCCTTTATGTTCATTCCTCATGAGGCCATATACTATGATCTTTTAGTAAATAAAGTCGGTGCTGTGACCGAAGAAACTGATAATCTCATACAGCGCGCGGCCAATAAATATAAAGTGATTATTGTTTCACCAACTTCATTTCTGGCTTATCTTCAAACAGTTTTACAAGGACTGAAGGCATTGCAGATAGAAGAAACTGCTAAAGACATTATAAAAAGAGTGGATGATCTGGGTAATCATCTAAAAAGATATGAAGAATATCATGCCAAACTTGGTACTTCTCTTGGAACTGTTATAAATCATTACAATAATTCAGGAAAAGAATTAAAGAAAGTGGATAAAGATGTTTTAAAAATAACAGGGGAATCACCGGGAATAGAACCGGCACTTATTGACCAGCCGGAAGAGATAATGTAATATGATATCCTATGTCAGAATTTGCAGTAATACAAACGGGAGGCAAGCAATATAAGGTCTCTGCGGGCAAGGAAATCAAGATTGAACGGCTTGCTGGCGACCACAAGGAAGGGGATAAAATTGTCTTTGATAAAGTTTTACTTGTTGATAATGGTAAAGACACCACTATCGGTAATCCTTTTATAGAAAATGCAAAGGTTACTGCTACTATCACCAAAATCGGCCGTGCCCCTAAGATTGATGTAATTCACTACAAACAAAAGAGCAAATATTTTAAAAAGAACGGTCATAGACAGCACTTTTTTCAGGTAAAGATTGAGGGGGTGAAATAAGAGAATCGCTAAAAACTACCCCCTATTCTTTAAAGCACTAGCAATGGTTTCTGAATCAGCATATTCCAATTCTGTTCCTGTGGAAAGCCCACGGCCTAGGACTGAAATAGTAAAATCGTTAGAAGGGAACTTGGCTTTAAGATAACTACGAAGGAATTCTGCTGTATGCTCTCCTTCGGCATTGGCGTTTAAAGATAGTATTATTTCTTTAAATTGACCCTTTTTAATTTTATTGATTAATTCTTTCAATCTAACTTTTTTCTCTGGTTCTTTATCAAGAATGGGAATAGTACCTCCAAGTATGAAATAAAATCCTTTATAAACTTTACTTTTTTCAACTGCTTCAAAATCTACATCTCTACTAACAATCATCAGTTGACTCATATCTCTATTTTTGTCTGAACAAATAGGGCATAGAGTTGTTTTTCCATCAGGATAAAAACAAAAGCAGAATGAACAGATCCGAATACTTTTTTTAATATCTAGAAAAAGGCGTGCCATGTCTTCAAGATATGTTACATTTCTAGTTAATAAAAAATAAACAAACCGCCGAGCTTGTCGGGGACCTATGCCCGGGAATTCACCGAAGTATTGTGAAAGTTTATTGAGTGGATCCATGCTCACTGTTCTGATCAAAGTCACCAAAATCGCTTTTATCAATGCTTACAAATGTAGTTTTCTTATCGTCAAAATATAGCTCCGCAAAACCGGTCGGACCATTTCTATGTTTTTCTATCATAATTTTTGCGATATTTGGCCGGCCACTTTCTTTGTTATATTTATCTTCGCGATGAATGAACATCACCACATCGGCATCTTGTTCAATGGAACCGGAGTCGCGCAGGTCAGAAAGACGAGGTTCGCCACCGCGAGACTCCACAGCACGAGAAAGTTGGGACAGAGCAAGAACCGGAACTTCCAACTCGCGGGCAAGTTGTTTAAGTGAACGTGAAATTTCAGTAACCTGCTGAACCATATTGTCTGAATGTCGGGCATTTGTAGGTACCATAAGTTGTAAATAATCAACAACTACAAGCCCAAGACCTTTTTCACTTTTCAGGCGTCGCGCCACCGCGCGCATTTTCAGAATATTATTTGCTGGTTGATCATCTATGTAAATAGGGGCTTTGGAAAGTCGATCCATAGCATCTCTAATCGCCTTAAAATCATGATCTACAGAAAGATTATGACCAGTACGAAGTTTCCATGAATCAACCTGAGATTCAGCGGCAAGCATTCTGTCTACAAGCTGTTGCGAGCTCATTTCAAGAGAAAATATTCCTACAGGTACATTGCTGTTTATAGCTGCCATTCGTGCTATATCAAGCGCAAGGGAAGTCTTACCCATGGAAGGTCGAGCGGCGAGAATAATAAGGTCAGACTTTTGAAGTCCGGCAAGTTTATTATCAAGTGCATAAAATCCAGTAGAAACACCGCGAAGTGTTCCGATTTTTGAATTGTGTAATTGATCAAGCCGTTCCCATGCCTCGTGAAGTGTATCTTTTAGTGCGATAAATTTGTGATTTCCAGTGAAGTTTGTAACCTCAAAAATTTTCTTTTCTGCTTTATCAAGTGTTTCTTCAATATCCATTTCTTCATCAAAGCCAAGATTGCCGACATATTCAGAAGCATTGATCAGATCTCGCATAATATGTTTCTTTTGGACTATTTCAGCATAATGTTTCGCATTAGTAGAAGAGGGAACTCCATGCACAATCTCTGTGATATAGCTCATACCCCCAGCTTGTTCAAGCATTTCTTTTTCTTTTAGTCTTGAAGAAACAGAAAGAATATCTATTGGTGTGGTTTTATTATGAAGCTCAATCATTACAGACCAGATTAGTTTATGTCGATCAGAATAAAAGGCCCGGTCACTGACAACATCAATGACTTCATGCATCATTTCTGGGCGAATCATAATTGACCCAAGCAAAGCTTTTTCAGCTTCCAGACTTTGCGGTGGTATTCGCAACCCATTTATTTTGTCTTTTGTATTGAAATAAGGAGAGGTGGGATTCATGGATATATTGTAACATATAGAATATAATCATTTGTTCTTAAAATAAGAAAAGGTTAATAACATGTGCATAGATACCTCTTGAAATATTTTTAAAAATATTGTTGAACTATAGACTTTATCAGATCTTCATACTTTCTTCATCATTTCTTAATTTCGGTTTGTTAAGGTTAGGAGATGGAACCAAATGATTGGAGAAAATATCTTATAGATGAAAAAGATAAGTATAAGAAATTGGGACATGTAAAATGTCCAGCTTTTGATAATGAGAAAGTATATTTTAATCATTATGGCTTACATCATTTAATTTTTAAAGACAAAAAATTAAGATCCAAGAATGATGTTGCGGAAAGATTTGGGCTTTTATCCTACGCACCAAATATTCTTAAGGGGGTTAAAAGTATAAACAATGAAGAAAAACGAATTAAAGAACAATCCGTTGCATATTTTTGGACTATAAAAAATAAAATAGGTAGTAAGGGAATTAGGATAATACTAAGGAGATTAAATAATGGAACAATACACTTCTTTAGTATTATGAAAGACTAACACAAAACCCCCGAAGGGGCTGTGTTAATGCTTGCTAACAGCAATAGTGCCGAATCGAACCTACTTAGTTTTACCTAATGATTCGCAAGAATTATTCTTATATATTATCAAACCCAAAATTTGTTGTCAATAACTTTTTATTTTACAGATATAAGATAAATGTGTTATACTGTTTGACATATGAAAAACACTAAAAAATATTGGTTGAGGGGAGGAATTAGTCTGTTTGTTCTAACATCAATACTCGGTTTATTGAATTATCGTTGTTTTACTTATAATTTGGGACTGTCTTCGTTTAAATGTATTCCTTTTGAGTTACAGAATATCGTTGCGCGTCCATTTCAAGGATTGATTATTTCTCAAAACTTTCCTATAAGCAATGCAGAGATAGTACTCGTGCAAACCTTAATTGTTATCTTATCTATAATCTTGTGGACATTTATAGGCATGTTTATAGGGTGGATCTACGGAAAAATTAAAAACAAAAATTAAGATTTCTTTATCTCCGGCCCCACATCCATATCCTTAACCTCATACCCCCTTCCCTCGATCTCTTTTCTCAGGGCATCTGCCTTATCCCAATCCTTTGATTTTCTAGCTTCTTCACGAGCTTCGGCGAGTGCTCTTACTTCAACTGGAATAATTTCATCATTTTTCATATTGAGGACTGCTTGAAGGCCAAGACCAAAAACTTTATCAAAATCCAACATTAATTTTACTTTTTCTTTTGCTGGAATTGATTCATCTTTTATTAAATCCCAAGTCAAAGCCACCGCGCCAGGCATATCAAAATCATTGTTTATTTTTTCTTTAAACTCACTTAGATAATGACGTTTTTCAGCAGAAGCATGAATATGTTCATGTTCAACCTCATTTAATCTAATAAATGCCCCTATAAGCCGAATAAAGGCGTTTTGGGCACCTTTTACAGCTTCTACACTAAAATTAACAATAGATCGATAATGTGATGTTAAAAGCCAATATCTGAAAGCAAGAGGGGAGATACCCGCTTCTTCTACATCCTTCAGTTTAAAAATATTACCTTTAGATTTTGCCATTTTATTATCATCAATATTCATCAAAGCACCATGAAGCCAATAATTTACAAAATGTTTATCTGTGGCTGATTCAGATTGGGCAATTTCATTTGTATGATGAGGAAAAAGCAGATCACTACCACCAGTGTGAATATCAATGGTTGGTCCAAGTGCCCAAGTAGACATAGCCGAACATTCTATATGCCAACCAGGACGACCTTCTCCAAAACTAGCATGCCAAGAAACATCCGCATCTTCCTCCAAAAAATTTTTATTACGAAATTTCCACAAAGCAAAGTCTTTTGGATTCTCTTTTTCATATTCATCATTAGCAATTCGTTCCCGTACTTCATTATTTAAATTAATTTTTGCTAATTTTCCATAATTTTTAAAAAGCCCAATACTAAAATAAATACCATCTCTGGTGGGGTAGGCAATTCCTTTTTCCAAAAGCATTGAAATCATTTCAATCATCTCTTTTATATGATCTGTAGCTCTAAGTAAACGATGAGGGGTGAGTATATTCAATGAATGAAGATCAGCAAGAAAATGAGTTTCATAGGGTCTTGTTAATTGACTAAGACTTATTTTTTTCTCTTTACTTTTTTTTATTGTTTTATCATCAACATCAGTAATATTCATTACTTGAGTAACGAAATATCCATTATATTCAAAAACCCTGCGTATAATGTCATACATCACAAAGGTCCTCAAATTTCCTACATGAACATTGTCATAAACAGTTGGTCCACAATTATAAATTCCAAGTTTTTCTTTTTGCAAAGGCACGAACTCTTCTTTTTTATTAGAAAGGGTGTTATAGAGATATATTGGCATAAAAGAAGTATATCTCTAAAGTATTGAGTCGTACAGATTGTGTTAAATTAATTTCTTTGAGATAATAAGACATCTTATGAATAATCAACAACAAAAGAAATTAGTCCTAATTATTGTAGGACTAATAATTCTTCTAATAGTATTCTTTGCTGGAAGTTATATTGGACAGAAAAATGTAAAATCTCAAGCAATTGGTGCTATTATTCCATCAAATATTCCTATTACCACAGAACAGCTAGTTCCTTTTTGGAAAGTATGGAATGTTTTGAATGAAAGATATGTGGGAGCAACAACTTCTGATACACAAGAAAGAATATGGGGTGCCATAAAGGGTCTTACGGCATCACAAAATGATCCATATACAGTATTTTTTCCACCAGAAGAAAACAAAACATTTAAAAGCGATATAGCAGGAAATTTTGAAGGTGTTGGAATGGAAATTGCTATAAAAGATGGACTTCTGACTGTTGTTACACCTTTAAAGGGAAGTCCGGCAGATTTTGCTGGTGTAAAAACTGGTGATAGAATTATAAAAATTGATGATAAAAATACAGCCGATCTTTCTGTTGATAAAGCAGTAAGGTTAATTCGTGGACCAAAAGGTACTGCAATAAAAATTACTTTTGTAAGAGATGGTTCAAGTGAACAAATTGAAAAAACTATTATTAGAGATATTATTGATATTCCAACTATAGAAACAGAGATTAAACCCTCAATAGCATCTGCTGGTAATACCAATCCAAGTGGACTTAGATCTGATGGTGTTTTTGTTATAAGATTATTTAGTTTTAGTGCCCAATCTCCAGAATTATTCAGAAATGCAATCCGACATTTTATAGAATCAGGATCTCATAAGCTTATAATTGACCTTAGAAATAACCCCGGAGGATATTTAGACGCTGCATGGGATATGGCAAGCTGGTTTTTACCAACAGGAACCGTCATAGTTACAGAAGATTTTAACAATAAGAATTTAAATAAGGTATATAGAAGTAAGGGTTATGATGTTTTAAATAAACATTTCGGTGTCAATAAATATAAAGTAATAATTCTAATAAACGCCGGTTCGGCATCAGCATCAGAAATTTTAGCAGGTGCTTTACAAGAACAGGGCGTAGCCAAACTTGTTGGCGTGAAAACATTTGGCAAGGGCTCTGTTCAGGAACTAGTTGAAATTACCCCAGATACTTCACTAAAAGTCACTATTGCTCGCTGGCTTACTCCCAAAGGTCACAATCTTTCTCATGACGGCCTTAATGCTGATGTAGAAGTAAAGATTACTCAAAAAGATATAGAAGCAAAAAAGGATCCGCAATTAGATAAAGCAGTTGAAATTTTGAGAAAGGAACTTTAATATAAAAACCATGAAGATAATTTTACTGAAAGATATTCCCAATGTAGGAAAGCAACACGAAACAAAAAATATAAGTGATGGATATGCTATAAACTTACTTATACCAAAAGGTTTGGCAATTCCAGCAACCGCAGAAGCTATTAAACGCAATGAACTTGAAAAATCTAGAGAAGAAGGGGAGAGGAAAATACATAGAGATCTACTTTTGAAAAATTTAAAAGAACTTGATGGTATTACCATTACTACTAATGAAAAGACCAATGAAAAAGGTCATCTATTTGCCGGAGTACATAAGCCAGAAATTGCTCTAATGATTCTAAAGCAGACACGATTACAAATTAATTCAGAACATATTATTCTTGAAAAGCCCATAAAAGAAACGGGACTTCATTCCATAGAGGTCAAGGAAGGTCATAGAAATATTAAGTTTAATTTAGATATAAAAGGAATTATATAATGTTTACTATCTTTTTCTTCATCACTGATTCATCAAAGTGAATTTTTCTTTTTGTTACAAATTTTACAATTCCATCTCTTAGTGCAAATAGTGTGTGATCTTTACCTATGCCAATATTTTTTCCGGGAAGTACTTCTGTACCCCTTTGGCGTACGATAATAGAGCCGGTTTTTACTGATTGACCGTCATTTACCTTAACACCTAGGTATTTGGGGTTTGAATCTCTACCATTTTGTGTTGATCCACCTGATTTTTTTGTAGCCATAGTGAAACTAGTATATCTAATTAACCCTTAATTTGCAAGCTTTTTTGACATTTATTATACATTGACATTTTAAATATAACATGCTAGTATTATAGGCAATACGAGGTAAGTCTAAAGCTCATGCTTTGATATACCTCGTTTTGAATTATATGATTGAATTTGCAACTGGTATAGTATTTCTTCTTTCATCTATGTATGGCGCAGGAACACCATCAACCGATGTTGCAATGGTTCAATTGAACTCAGCAACATTAGAAGATAAGCCCCTAGTCATTATAGGAGATGATAGAAAGGTAATTGAAAAGTATCTTCGTGAACATTATTCAGACACTCCGATTCTTATAGAAATTGCAAGATGTGAATCAACTTTTACCCATTTTGATAAAGAGGGAAATGTGGTTCGCGGTAAAGTCAATAAACTAGATGTAGGTGTTATGCAAATTAATGAAAAATATCACCTTGAAGATGCTATGAAACTCGGGTTAAATATTCACACCGTAGAAGGTAATGTGGCATATGCCAAATATCTTTATGAAAAATTCGGTGCAACTCCTTGGAATGCATCATCCAAGTGTTGGCTAAAGAGACTATCGTAAAGATAAAAGGGAACCGGTCTTTGGACCGGTTTTCTTTATTTATAGAGTGTCGCACAATATTTGTTTTATGACTCTGTTGATGGAGTTGTTGTGGAGTGATCGCTTTTTATACCCTTCAAGTTATTTATTGATGTATTCCAAACTAATTTTATAAACAAATCCCATAAATACTTTATTGGCCTTTCTAAATATTGAGTCCATAAGTAAACCACAACTTCTTTTACATATTGAATATTATTTTTTGTGGCTGGTGAATCTATGGCTTTTCGTATGTCAAGGCCAAAATAACCTAAAATGATGAGAGCTAATAGTGTTATAACAATCCATTTGATCATATTTTTTAAAATTAAAATTCTTTTTTTAATTATATCATAATATAAGGTTTATAAATATGAAAGTGGATTAAGATAGGCCTTAAGATCAGCCAGGGGTATTATCACTCCAGTGCAATTTTTGCTATTTGCTACTGTGGTTATACGGAGACCTTCTGTTGCATAAACACCGAAATGAAGATGTGGTCCGGTTGAATATCCTGTATTACCACTGTAACCAACCACCTCACCAGTGTATACTTCTTGACCTTTATTTACATTTATAAGCGATAAATGGGCGTAGAGCGTGGAAAGACCATTAGCGTGTCTAATCATGATCCATTTGCCATAGGAATAGCAACCTCTGGCTAGATCTGTATTTCCTGTACCAGAAATGACACCACCCAAAGCAGCTTTTACAGGAGTTCCTATGGAGGCCGCCATGTCTATACCAGTATGGCCCTTACCGCTATAAATTTGAGAATTTGCTGTTGCAAAATCCGTATTTCCAAAGTATTGGGTTATACGAATCTGATTCAATGGCCATTTAAGTACGCCTGTACCAGTACTTGGAATGCTATTTGGATCTATAGCTATTTTAAGGGCAGACTCGTATTCAAGCACTTCCCTTTCAAAGGCTTCTTTTTGGGCCTTTTTTGTAGCAAGTAATTTATTATAATTTGATTCAATATTTTTTGTTTCAGACAAAATATAATTTTTTTCTTTTACTGTATCTGCTATGATTTTTGTTTGATTCTTCAAATCATTTGTAAGACCAACAAGTTCTGCTTTCTTTATTTCTGTTTGTTTCTTATTATCTTCTAAATTGGATTTCAAGCTTTCAAGATTTTTTATTCTATCCTGCATGTTAGATTGTAAAATTGTCAATTGGTCAGAATCTATCCAAAGATCAGAAAAAGATTTTCTACTTAGAAGCGTTTCTAGAATTGACGCAGAATCTATTTGAGATATTGCGTATAAAGATTGAGATATAACTCTTTTACTATCAATTATTCTTTCGATCTTATCTCCGATTTGTAATAATAGCTGTTTTATCTCAAGGTTTTTTGCTGTAATTTTATTTTCAGTAATTTTTGTTTCAACTTGAAGTTTCTTTTTTGAAATATCAAGTGATTTTAAGCTATTTTTTAATGAATCTGCTTCTTGACTTAACACATCAATGTCTTTTTGATATTGTTTAATTTCCTGTTCTAATTTAACTATAGAATCATTTCGCTCATTTATTTTGCTTTTCAGTTCATCAATATTCTGCGCATGAACATCAGATATTACAATTAAAAAGCTAAGTATGATGATTGTTAAAAGTTTATTATAAGAGATCATGGGCAAAAGTAAGTCGCTTAAGAGTTTCCTCCTTTCCTAAGATTTCTGAAATAATAAATGGATCAGGAGACTTATCCATTGCTGACAATGCAAATCTCATAGGCCAAAGTACATTGCCCTTGCCTTTTTCTTCTGCCAATGACCAAACAGCAGATTTAATTGATTCTTTTGTAAAATCATTAAGAACAGAAATATTATCAATAATAGATTTTAAATATTTTTTTGTATTAATAAGATTCTTCTCTTGCTTCCATTTTAATGATTCTTTTTGATAACTGGGTAATGGTTTTATAAATGATAATTCCCCATCAAGTAATGCTGGAATTTCTGCAAAAGTATGAATTTTTTCTTTAATCAATAGTAGAACTTGTACTGATATATTGACTAAAATATTTTTAGGTAGGAATTTTGTTGCATATTTTAGAAAATCTTTTTCATCAAGTTTTTCAATATACTTTTTATTAATCCATTTCAATTTTTCTTCATCAAATATGGCTCCTGACTTTTGGACTTTTTCTAGCTTAAATTGAGACATGATTTCTTCAAAAGACATTATTTCTTGTGAGGTTCCGGGATTCCAACCCAGAAGAACCATATAGTTTATTAGAGCATCTCTAAGGTATCCCCCATTGCTATATTCACTAATTGCTAATGCACCCTTTCTTTTTGAAAGCTTTGATCTGTCTTTAGCTAAAACCAACGGTATATGAGCATATAAAGGTATAGAAAACCCCAAAGCTTCCTGAATAAGGATCTGTCTTGGAGTATTTGAAATATGATCTTCCCCACGGATAATATGACTAATACCCATAAGAAAATCATCTATAACAACTACAAGATGAAATAGCGGTTCATCTACACTTTTTGCTATAACAAAATCACCGAGCTCAGTTGTATCAAACTCTATCTCCCCTCTTATAAGATCATTAAAAATTACTTTCTTTTTAGTATTTTTAAAACGAATAACTTCTTGTCTGCCGTGAACCTCTTTAGGAATTTCCTTTGAAATAAAAGCATTACCAGAATCAATCAGTTTTTTAATATATGATTTATAAATTTCAGTTCTGTCTGATTGTCGAAAGAATTCATCATATTTTATGTTTAGCCATTTTAAACTATTGATTATTTCATCTTCATATTCCCTTTTAGAGCGTTCTTTATCAGTATCTTCTATACGCAAAATAAACTTTCCCTTATTTTGTAAAGCAAATATATATGAAAAAAGAGCTGTACGGTAACTGCCGACATGAAACAACCCCGTTGGTGATGGTGCAAAGCGTGTTACAACCCCCTTACTCATAATGAGGTTATTATAACATAAAGGCGCCATGAAGCGCCCTTTAACTATCCCTTAATTTCTGTAATGTTTGAGGCCGCGTGGAAAATCTTCATGATTATGTTTCCGGAAGTATCTTTTAGAGGAAGGTCTTTTTTGGCGTCAAATTTCTTGTCTCCATCATCTAAATGAAGCATGGCATAATAAATGCCACCTTCAACTGTGGGTGATGTTAAAGTTATTTTGCCTGGATTTATACCTTTATCAAAATATTGTGATCCTATGATATCTCCCGGAGTGCCATTTTTATCCTTATGAATTGCAATAAAACCTGGCTGATCAATCTGTACTGATGAAATATATACAATATTTCCTGGAAATTGATCTGAAATTACCATTCTATTGACTGCCCCATTTGTTGTGGATGATGTATTGGAAGTTTCTTCGGTATTTGTAGTTTCTTTATTATTTGAACTTCCCTTAAACATATAATAACCCAAAATAACTAGAACAATGATTATAACTACAGTTACAACCCATTGCCATGATTTTATTCCATTTGTTGATGGTTCCATATCTTTATTAAAATAATTAATTATTAATTTTCTATAGTATAGCACAGCACCTATTCATGTGCCAGAGCCGTTTCCAGTATTACCTCGGCTATTTTTTTAGCAGCGTCAATATGGCTAAAATCCTTGGATCCTTGACGCATTCTATCTTTAATATACTGATTATTTATTATTCTGTCAATTTCAGCAATTAAAATATGTGAGCTTAAATTATCCTCTTCTATTACGGTGCAAGCACCAGAATGTGCATAAGAAAAAGCATTTTTAGTTTGATCATGACTTACCGATTTTGCTAAAGGGATAATTATAGAAGGTAATCCCCACGCCGCTATTTCAAATATAGTTGAACCCGCCCTTGAAACAACAATATCGCTTACCCCAGCAGACATTCTCAGAGCTAAATCATTCAAATAATCAAATGGGTGATATCTGAAAGCAAAAGAATTATCTTTTAGCACAATTGAAGCAGTCTCTTTGGCTAATTGAATATTATTCCTACCAGTTTGATGTATAATCTGGTATCGTTTTACTAATTCATCTAAACTATCTATTACTACATCATTTATATTTTCTGAACCTTGAGAGCCACCTAAAATTAAAATTACCGGTGTTTTTTCTTCAAGATTTAGAAATTCTTTAGCACCATTTGTAAGTGGTGGAAATATCTCTTTTCTGATAGGGTTTCCAGTAAATGCCACTTTTTCTTTATCAAAAAAATTTGAAACCCCAGGATAAGATATAGCTATTTTTTCTGCGAATTTAGATGCCCAAACATTTACACGACCCGGTGAACTATCTGATTCATGAATAATAACTGGAATATTTAGTAATCGTGCAGCAAATAATGCTGGAAAACTAGCATATCCACCCTTTCCAAAAACAACATCAGGATAAACCTTATACATTTGTATTATTGCCAATATTACCCCCCAAATAGTTTTGATCACATCGGTAACATTAAGTATTGAAAAATATTTTCTTATTTTGCCAGCCGACACATATAAGAATTCAATATCATAATCAAAAAGAGCACGGGGATTATATTTACTTGGAGCCATATAGTAAAGTTTTGGCGGTAACACCCTTTGTTCCTTTGCCTGATCTAGTAAGGCCTCAGCTACGGCAATGATAGGATAAAAGTGCCCACCCGATCCCCCTCCTGTAAAAAGTATTTTCATGTAGTTTTATTTATCTAAAGATATTTGAGTCTGATATTTTGAAATATTTGCAATAATACCAGTGGCTCCAAGTATGATAATAAGTGCTGTTCCACCATGACTTACAAAAAGTAGTGGCATGCCAGAAAGTGGAATAATACCAAGCATTGATGAAATATTCATAAATGACTCAATAATAATAAGTATAGCAATTCCAATTACAGTAAGTCCACCGAAGCTGTCCTGGGCTTGTAAGGCTATTTTCATTGATCTAAACAAAAATATTAAAAAAAGAATGATAAGTCCAATACTGCCGATAAAACCAAACTCTTCAGCACCGACTGCAAATATAGAGTCACCTATTGGTTCTGGAAGATAATTAAATTTTTGCACGCTTTGTCCGAAGCCCCGCCCGGCTATTTTTCCTGACCCAATAGCAATCAGTGACTGTTGTACCTGATATCCAGACCCTTGAGGGTCTATACTTGGATTAAGAAAGGTCAAAATTCTTTGTTTGGCATAAGGACGAATATATGCCACAGTAGTTATGCTAAAGATAAGTACAATAGCAATAATAATCATATTTCTTATAGTTCCACCGGCAACAAATAACATAACTATTCCAGTACCAGAAATAACTATGAAAGTATCAGTATCCGGTTGACTCAAAAGCAAAATTCCCAGTATCCCCACAATTATAATGTAGGGTAAAGCTCCCATAGAAAAGCTTGAGATTTTTTCTTTAGACTTAGAAAGCCATGCCGCGAAATAAATAATAAAGGCAATTTTTAGGAATTCAGATGGTTGAAAGGTTATAAAACGCAAATCAATCCATCTTGTGGCACCTCCATGATTTTGAGAAAAAAAGGGAATAAAAAGCAAAAGATTAAGAATAATTGCAAAAGCGAAAATATAAAAGGCATATTTTCTAAGTTTTTTATAAGGTACTTTTGACATAATAAAAAACGCAAAAATTCCAAATATTAGCGCGATACTTTGATTGAAAGTTACTGATCCAAAACTAGCCCCATCTCTTGCTAGAAGTCCAAGTGAGGCAGAAGTAAATACAAAATACCCAGCAATAGTCAGTAACATAACTGAAATCAAAAAAATTCTATCAATTTTTAAATTATCCTTCATTTTTTTGTAATTTAAAATTTTCTATATCTTTTTTGACATTTTCAAAATCTGGTAACTCCGATATTTTTGAAAGTCCTAAATATGAAATTAGTTCAAATGAAGATTTATATAGGAAACTCCTTTGATCTTTTGGATTGTCAATTCTTTCAATAAGTCCACGAACCAAAAGATTTCTTAAAATAAATTGTGAATTTACTCCTCTGATATAATCAATTTCAGCTCGTGGAAGTGGTCCTTGATATAAAATAATTGAGAGTGTTTCCAATCCGGCCTTGCCTAAATCTCTCGCCAACTCATCCTTGGTAAGAGATTCAATAAGAACTGAAACTTCCCTGGCTGTTCCTAAACTTATTTCATTTTCATACTGTACTAGTGTTAATCCTCTTCCTTTGAGAGATTCACAAAGTGAAATAATAGCATTTTTTACATCTATTTCAGTTTTTTTTAATAATTCTGCAATTTTCTTGATTGAAAGTGGTTCTGCTTTCCAAAAAAGTAATGCTTCTATTTGTGATTCAAGTGGTAACTCCATATAAAAAAATCAATTATACCTCGGAACCCCTATATTTTTAGTTTCCATATTTATATCCCCAAATATTTCTTCTTGCGAAACATGAATAATTCCTTGCTTGACAAGCTCAAGCATAGCTAAAAAACTAACAATAACATTTAGTTTTTCTTCTTTATGATCATTGGAAAAATCACTGAATTTCATTTTTAATCCTTGGGTAATGCGTTTTGTTAAATTATCAATCATTTCTTCCAGACTGACGATCTTCTTTATCACTGCCTTCGGTATAAATTCTTTTTTAGGAAATGATTTCAGAATATTTTTTATTGATTCCATAAGTGACGGAAGATTCATTGATTTATGTGGAGAAAAGACTGGTATAAAAGATCTTTGCTGTGATTGAGAAAATATAATATTTACTCCAAAAAGATTTTTTACATTTATACTGGCATCTTTTAATCTCTTGTAGATTTTGAGACGAGTTTCTAAATCTTGTATTCCCTCTTCCTCCTCTTCGGTTAGATTTAGAGATGGCAAAAGCGATTTTGATTTTATAAGTAGAAGGGTTGATGCAATAAGAATAAATTGGGCAGAATCACCCATAGGAAGCTTTTCAAAATTTTTAATGTGTTCAATGAAATCATCAGTTACCTTTGCTAGAGAGATATCGTTGATAAAAAGTTTGTGTTTTTCTATAAGTATTAAAAGAAGGTCAAGAGGTCCTTCAAAAATCTGAGTTTTAATGCTAAATATTGTCATTCCATTAAGGATTAAGTCTTTTTACATCTCTAGGAAGATATGTAACTTCGCGCACATTAGATAAATCAAGAATTTTCATGATGAATCTTCCTGGACCAATACCAGCTCCCCCGTGAGGTGGACATCCCCATCGGAAAAAGTTTAGATAATCCTTAAGTGGCCCTAAATCCATACCTTTTTCAAGAGCTTGTTTTTCTAAAATTTCTGGACGGTGTTCCCTTTGTGCGAGAGTTGTGACTTCTATTCCTTTATAAATAAGATCGGCCCGTTTTGAACGATCATTATCATTTTCATGTCTCATATGATAGAAAGCACTTTTTGATTTGTGATAATCAGTGATGAAAACGAAATGATGATTCTCTTTCTCTTTTACATATTCCGAAATAGCTCTTTCTTCTTCTGGCGCAAGATCATGTTCTTCGGGTGACACAATGCCTCTTTTTGAAAGAATTTTCTTGGTTTCTATCATTGAAATTTTAGGGAAAGGTTTGGCCGGAACAACAATCTCTAACTCAGGAAAGGCAATCTTCAAACTTTTAAATCCACCTATTATCATATCTTCTTCGGCATCCATGAGATTATGATGAGAATTGATATAAGCCATTTCAAAGTCCCAGCCAGTGAATTCGGTCATATGCCTGGTTGTAAAAGACTCTTCGGCACGAAAAATCGGTCCAACCATAAAAACTTTTTCAAACCCACTAGCAATGGCCATTTGCTTATAGAATTGTGGAGATTGGGCGAGATATGCCAGTCTGTCAAAATATTTCACTTCAAAAACATTAGCCCCTGTCTCTGATGGTGTACTCATGAAAGACGGGGAATAAATTTGAATAAAATTATTATCAAGCCAATATTGCCTAAAACCTTTTTCAAACTCCGTCCACACTTTGAAAATTTTAGTTTTCTCTGGTTTTCTCAAGTCTATCCATCTATAATCAAAACGAATAGGGGATTCTGATTCTTCGCCCCCCTTTTTTGAGACAACAGGAATAGGAAGTTCTGAATCAGCAATAGATAAAACTTCAATTTCTGTAGGGTGAATTTCAATTTTACCTGGTGCGTTTGGTTCACTTTTGACTAGACCTACAATTTTAATTACCGATTCCAAAGAAAGCCCTTTGGCAATTTCAAAAGCTTGATTTTCTTTTGTAATTACTATTTGAATTATTCCTGAGACATCTCTTAAAAGAATAAAGATTATTTTGCTTTGAACACGAATAGAATGCACAAAACCAGATATGCTAACATCACTGTCAATTTTTTTCCCCAAATCCTTTATATATGTTCTTTCCATGCAAACAATAATACTACAGATCAAACTCTTCCTCAAATTCATCCTTCTCAATATCTTCCTGCATATGTAGAAGATCAATTATCAAATCAATTTTTTTCTCAATGCTAGAAAGAGATCCTAGCACAAAATTATATTGTTCATTATCCATACTTTTGTATTATTAAACTAATAATGCAAGAAGTATAGAAAAAAGATATGAAGACTAAATAAAAAAAGTATTAAGTTCTAATGAATTTTAGAGTACACCAATATTTTTCTTTATTGTCAAAAGTTTCTTGTCTGCTCTATCTTTAGCTTTGACTGCCCCTTGTTCAAGAACCCCTCTTATTTCATGGATATTTTGAGCATATTTAATTCTATTTTCACGCAATGGTTTTATAAAATTTTCAAGGTCTTTTATAAGTGCTTCCTTCAGTATTTTATATTTACCCTTATTTTTAACATAAATCTGCTTAATTTCATCCTCTGAACGAAGTAATTTGTGAATATTATAAACATTTGTAGGTATATCACCACTAGAATCTGTAACAATACTCATGACGGCTTTATGTATTTCTTCGGTCGTAGCAAAAAGTGGAATAGTATTACCATAGCTCTTGGACATCTTTTGACCATCTGTTCCCGGAACTATTGCCACATCTTTCATAATAAGAGGTTCAGGAAGTTTAAATGTTTCCCCAAAAATATTATTAAATTTCTGAGCAGTGTCACGAGTGTATTCAATATGTTGCTTCTGATCTTGGCCTACTGGAACAATATCAGCATCATAAAGAAGAATGTCAGCCGCCATGAGCATGGGATAATTAAATGCACCGACATTTATTTCTTTATCTTTCGCTTCAGCGTCCTTGAAAGCATGTGCTCGCATAAGATATGGCATGGTTGTGATCGTATCAAATATCCACGCAAGTTCTGTATGTGCCGAAACATCTGATTGTTTGAATATAACTGATTTTTTTGGATCTAGACCAATTGCAAGATAATCTAATAAGAGATTAATAATATTATCTTGCATGACTTTTGCATCATGAATAAAGTTTAGACTATGATAATCAGCAATCATAAAAAAGCAATCGTACTGTCCGATTGTCTGGAACTCTACAAATTGCTTCATTGCCCCAAAATAATTTCCTATATGAGGTCTACCGGTCGGTTGTACACCTGAAAGTAATATCTTTTTCATAATATGAGTATACCATGCTTACGAATTTTTATTTTCTATATCCCTTCTTTCTTAAGTTCATCAATTAATTTAATTGCATTCTTTGATAATTTTCTTGGCATTTCAACTTTTGTAACAATCAATAGATCGCCCCGTCTTCCATGTTCACTGGGTACACCCTTTTGCTTGACTCTAAGTATTTCATTGTGAGTTGTGCCTGCAGAAATTTTAACTTCAATTTTTCCATCTAGTGTTTCAATATCCAAAATCCCACCAAGTAATGCTGTTGTAAGCTTTATAGAAAGTTCCATAATAAGATTAAAACCTTCCTTTCTAAAAACTTTATGTTCTTCTACCCAAATGCGCACGATCAAATCTCCCTTTCCACCTTGACCACCTTCTCCTTTTCCTTGAACTTTTAAACCTTGCCCATTTTCAATACCGGCTGGTATGGTAACTATAATTTTTTCTTTATTAATATTTATTTCCTTTTCAACACCAAAGACAGATTCTTTGAATGTCAATTGCACATCTACTGTTATATTTGGTCCTTTTCGTGGTCTACGACCTCCGCCAAAGAAATCACCAAAAAGATCTCCTAGATCAAATTCAAATGCCTGACCATTTTGTGTACTGTACTGTCGGGTAAGGTTTGAAAAGTCAAAACCGCCAAAACCTTGTCCGCCACTAAACCCACCTTGACCAGGATTAAAGCCACCACTTGGCCCAGCAGAGCCAAATGTATCGTATTGCTGGCGCTTCTGATCATCAGACAGCACAGTATAGGCCTCATTTATTTCCTTGAACTTGGCATCGTTTCCCTTATTCTTATCGGGGTGATGCTCATGTGCAAGCTTTCTAAAAGCCCTTTTTATATCTTCTTTTGAGGCGCCTTTCTCCACGCCGAGGGTTTTGTAGTAGTCTTTCATTGGTTTTTTAATATACCACAAATTCTAATACACGTCATCATGTGATCCAATCGATTGAGGATAGATACATTTAGAATCGAACCTAAATACAACCCTGTAATTATGGGAAATATTACATGCATAATACTCTCCCAATTTTCCATGTAATTTGTGAGTCCTTAGAGAAGGAGTGTGTATATCTGATTTCAATTTCTCAAAAATAACTGGAATACGCTTTTCTATGTCTTTGTGCAACTTTAGAAAGTAGCTTAGTTCTTTCATGAAAGTGGCAGACATAACAATTTCTCGCATATTGTTATTTTGCTTTCCTCACATCGTGCATTAGTTTATTTACAGAACTATAAACCTTGTATCTTCCTTGTTTGATATCCCATTCTGATTGGGCAATCTGAAATTCCAGCAAAGCGCGACTTGCAGTTTTGATTATGTCCCTTAATTTATCAGCTTCTTTTCTAAGAGTCAGTGCATTCATAGTCACTTAATTATACTTAAGCATGTATCATTTGAATACTTGACTAGTTATTTACTTCATGCTATACATATTTCAACGGATTCAAACAGCTTTTCGACAATAACAATCAACAAAGGCATAAAATGAGTATTCAAGAAATACTAGTATGGACTGGAAGCTTGATTGCCTTTGGTCTATACCTACCTCTAATCTTAGGGATCTGGCATGGTAAGATTGAACAAAGTTTTGCTACATGGGCACTTTGGGTTTCTTTAGATCTCATTGCACTCATTAGTATCTTTCTTCAAAAAGGTAATTATTCGATTTTGGTAAACTACGTCATAGGTGGCACAATCATATCATGTCTACTTATTTACAAGGGACAATTCAAATGGACATTGTTCGAAACTCTTGTTTTGCTTATGGTACTTATATGTCTCGTCTTCTGGTACTTGAGCGGATCACGAATAGCAACGATCTCCAGTACTATTGCAGTTGTGTTATCTGGATTGCCTCAATTCAAAGAATCGTGGCAAAAACCAGATAAGCCAATGGGACTCATCTATCTCGGATATGCTGTCGTCAATATTCTCTTTTTCTTTGGTGGAAAAAGTTGGACAGTTAAAGATCGCTTCTATCCTGGGTTAATGGTTCCACTTTGCCTGGCAATTGCTTTCGCTTCACTTCGAAACAAACCAAACAGGTCGGCTTAGAAAGGGCCGGGTTACCTGAATCAAGAAAACCAAAAAAGTTATGAACGTAGTATCTCATCTCCATCTCAGAAACACTCCACCTAGAATGCTGCTTGTTCAAATCGCAGTAGGAA
>CAZZPF010000011.1:0-4232 GCA_964655515.1 uncultured Candidatus Saccharibacteria bacterium | reverse complement strand
AAACTATTTTTCTGGGGATATTGATTTTCGCAAAACCGAGACTGAATTCTCCCGCCCGCAGAAAGGGGTCTGGGGAATGAATGCGGGCGGGTTTTCGGAATTCATTTTGACGAAGACAACTAGAAAAAACTTTTTGAGATTTATTTTACGGTTAATCTGCTTTTAGTATTATCTCCTGAAGTATATCAGCAAGTTTTTTACAATTATTTTCCCAAGCGATATTCTCCGCAATAAATTTCTGAGCCTTTTCACCAATAATTTTTCTCTTTGAATCATCCTTAATTAAATCTTCTACAGCATTTATAATAGCCTCAACGTTTTCTGGTTTTATAAGAATTCCATTCTCACCATCCACAATGACATCCTCGTTTCCATTATCAATGGTAGTAATTACTGGTTTTCCTGCCGCCATTGATTCCAATACTGTTCCCATCAGTCCATCCCCTTTATGTGAAGGAAAAATACAAATATCAGCCATAAAAAAATAATCGTAGGGATTTTGTACTAACCCTGTCATTGTTACTTTATCAAAAAGGTCAAGATCATTAATTTTTTCTTTTAAAATATTCTCCAATTCTCCATCACCAAGAATCCAAAGATGAACGTTATTATTTTTGCTAATTTGAGCGAACGCCTCTATCAAGGTTAATATTCCCTTTCGCTCAATAAGCCTACCAGCGTATACAAAATTATATTTTGCTTTTGGTGATATCCTCACTTGAATAGAAATGGGATAATCCACACCTGTACTTAGATTATAATTGAGTTTCACCTCTTTCAGTTCCTCTGCCCATTTTTCAGAAACAATAGAGCTTATTGATATTGTTGCATCACAGAATCTGATAAACGCTTTATACCAAGGTACCTGCTCCGACGGATACCCTGAAAGATATATAACATTCGGTATATTAGATGGTTTGAAAAGGTTATCGGGTAAATAATAAGAGAGTATAACATCTGGTCTATTTTTCTTAAGCTCTTCAAAAATCTTTTCATCAAATGCAATGGACTCTGTAACCCATCTCACATGATTTCGATCAGGTTTTGTTGTGTAAAGATTAGATATAGATTCAGAAATATTAAACCGGAGAATATTTACATTGGGTAATTTTTTATCTACAAATTCTTTGAACAAAAAAGTTTCTTTTTGTTCTCCGGGAACTGAAGTATAAAAATCAATTTTATGTCCAAGTTTCGATAAAAATTCAGCATGCTTTGTGGATACTTTTTCTGAGCCGGCTACATGATAGGTAGCGCGTGGTTGGACAATTGCTATTTTCATAGAATAATTTTCCCCTTAAGATAGTCGCAATACATGTCGTATTGGATTTTTCCGCTTGTATATTTATTTATAAAACCAATATAATGAGGAAGATCTTTGTAGTAAACAAATATTCTCTGTTCTGTTTCGTTATCACGCAATGGTATAAAATTTTCTACCTTTCCAATTTTGCAAGCAAATCTAACCTGCAAATTATGTTTCTGGATTTCTTCTTTTGCGCTAGGATTTATAACTTCCAGGGAACCTAATAACTTAATATCTTTTGGAACAAATTGAGCCTCCTCAATAAATTCTCTCTGAAGCGTTTCAATTGCGGTCTCATCTTTTTCCGAACCACCGCCAGGAGGGGTAAAGCGGTCATCGCCTTTTTCTCGAACAAGCACTACAAGATTGTCTGCCGTACTACAAAAGCCATACACTTGTTGGACAGGAATACTCTCGGGCATTACTCCAGGATGCCAGATATACCTAATTGTATTTCCATCCTTTTCTTTTGTTTCAGTAAGTTTATATTTTTCCATTTTTTTAAGTATAACAAAAAGTACCCTGCTTTCACAGGGTCCTCCTAGATGATACTTCTCAGGTAATCAATTTCCTTTTGAAGCACCGCGATGATCAAATCTCGGTCCGGTTTTTTCAATACGATGCCACATGCAGGCTCAATAGCTGTTCGCAAACCTGACTTTTCGAGAAATTTGACAAAATCTCCAGGCTTAAACTCGTCTGTGCTACTCAGTTTTGATGTGGCATTGATGACTCTCTGAATTCGAGAACATGAGGCTTGATGACCTACGATGATTTGTAAGAAATCGCTAGTTTCCTCAAACACCTCCTTCAGAAGTAGATAGAGGCGTAAAGAAAACTCACCCTGATGTTCACCAAATTCTTTGAACCATCCGACAAGTTCTGGATGCTTAGCTTTTCCATCAACTCCAACGATCGGATCTCCGAATCGGTAGAGTAACTCACAAGCGTCTAGCCTTTGTTGCCACACAGACCACGCATCTATAAGAGGTTTGTGTTCTCTCCCGTGGATGTGATTCTTGATCACAAAATCACCTTGATAGATTTCTCGTACGCCAGCAGTTTCAAAGATCTCGGTTGGAATGCCGGCGACAAAGAACTCTTCCGCAGTGATCGCGGCTGTTTGAATTGCCCTAAGGCGGTTGCTATGTCTGATCTGAGTTTGTCGAACGTTAATCTTTCTACAAAATCTGACCATCTGCTTTCCTAGGGTCATGATATCAGGCTTAGTATCCTCAGTAAGCGGCTGATTCAAATCCTGTGAGAGAACAACAACATCAATGCCGTGCCTGACTAAAATCATCACTTCGCTCGGAGAACATCCCCGAGTATCTTGATTTTCAATGAGTCTCATGGGACCCTCCTTTCTGGTACAAGCATACAATATATATTGAAAACTATCAAGCCCTATGCTACACTAGACTAAATTATCTATCAGAATTAATACTATGCTTAAACCATCAATTTCTGTTGTGCTTGGAAGCTATAATAGAAAGTCATTTCTTAAAAAAGCCATTCGTACCATTAGAGAAAATGGTATTTCTATTCCTTATGAGATTATTGTCATTGATGGTGGGTCAACGGATGGAAGTATTTCTTATCTTGCATCACAGAAAGATATAATTACGATAGTTCAGCACAACCATGGCATATGGAAAGACAAAAAAGTGGATAAGAAAAGTTGGGGCTATTACATGAATATTGCTTTTCAGGCGACTCACGGTAAATATATTTTGATGATTTCTGACGACTGCCTATTAGTGCCAGGATCGGTTATGAACGGATTCAATCTTTTTGAAACCAGAACGAAAGCTGGTAATAAAATCGGAGGCATTGCATTTTATTGGAGAAATTTGCCGTATGAAAAAATATACTATGTCCGGCAAACACTTGGACACAAACTTTCAATTAACCATGGAATGTATTTGAAATCTGCTTTGGAAGCTATTGGTTTTTGTGATGAAGACAAATATCCTTTCTATTATGGCGACGGGGATCTTTCTCTAAAATTATGGCAAGCTGGATACTCGATTATTGATTGCAAAGAGGCTTTCGTCGAGCATTTTCACTTTGCAAATATGAGAGTCAGACAAAAGAACAGCGAACAGAAAGAGGGGCACAAAAAAATCTATATAGATGCTTGGAAAGATATTTTTTACAATGAAAAAATTGATAATCAGAGTGGGAAAATCTTTCTTAATTATAATGATCCTTACAATACAGCGCGGCTTTTTTGGACAAGTCTTAAATACTACATCGGAATCATTCAGTCAAAATTTGGAAAATTCTATGGTTATGAGAGAAAGCGTCCAGACAGGTTACCGAGCGTTGAGATGCTTTCAAACTACCTAAATATAAAATATATCCTTTCAAAATTTAAAATCACACCAGACCAATTGTGTTTTTTCGCTTTGATTAAAAAAGATGACAAGATTCTCATGGGACTTCGTGAATACAAAAAAGGAAATCCCGTGTGGACATATCCTGGTGGGCGTGGTCAGCCTAATGAAACAATGATTGAAACTTTGAAGCGAGAAATAAAGGAGGAAATAGGTGTAAGTAAATTAAATTTTGTTAGGATGATTGGGCAGAAAGATGGTGTAAAAGTTGGAGATAAAGTTTACTTTATAGAATGTGAAATTTTTGAAGAGCCTCGCTTAATGGAACCGGAAAAATTTAAAGAGTGGAGATGGCATAAAATAAACGATTTACCTGAAAATCTTATTGATCCAAAAGATATAAAATTTATTCACAGAATTTCCTAATGCTCGAGTTCTTTTTAAACAATCTCAAAAAGTTTTTTCTAGTTGTCTTCGTCAAAATGAATTCCGAAAACCCGCCCGCATTCATTCCCCAGACCCCTTTCTGCGGGCGGGAGAATTCAGTCTCGGTTTTGCGAAAATCAATATCCCCAGAAAAATAGTTT
>CAZZPF010000010.1:0-8281 GCA_964655515.1 uncultured Candidatus Saccharibacteria bacterium | reverse complement strand
TTAATTCCTAAATGCCCATAGGCCTTCTCCGTTACACTGCGTCCGCGCGGTGTTCTCTCAAGTAAACCTAATTGAATCAAATATGGCTCATAGACTTCTTCTATAGTAGCTTGTTCTTCGGATAGAGCGGCGGCGATGGTGTTGAGACCGACTGGACCGCCGCCAAATTTATTTATCATAGTTTTCAAAATATCTCTATCAGCATTGTTTAAGCCAATGTGATCCACCCCCAGCATTTTCAAAGCTTTCTCTACAATTTCTTTTGTCAGTGAAGTCTTTTGAATTTGAGCATAATCGCGACAGCGCTTGAGGAAATAGTTTGCTGTGCGTGGCGTGAAGCGACTTCTGGAGGCGATAGCTTTGATAGCATCTGCATGAATATCAATATCCAGAATCTTTGCTGATCTTTTTATAATTTCACCTATTTCATCTTCAGTATAAAATTCAAGCTTGAAAACTCCACCAGAAAAACGAGAACGAAGTGGCGAAGAAATCATAGCAATGCGCGTGGTGGCAGCTATAAGGGTAAAAGAGGGAAGTTCAAGTTGGATGGTTCTTGCAGAAGGCCCTTTTCCAATAATAATATCCAAAATACCAGATTCCATAGCCGGATACAACACTTCTTCTATAGCTTTATTAAGTCTGTGAATTTCGTCAATAAAAAGTATATCTCCATGTGCAAGGTTTGTAAGCACAGAAGCCAAATCCCCAACTTTCAGTATAGCTGGGCCAGAAGTAACCTTCATTTGAGTACCAGTTTCTTTGGCAATAAGGTGTGCCAAAGTAGTTTTTCCAAGACCGGCCGGTCCATAAAATAAAATATGCTCTGGAGGATGCCTTCTTTCTTGCGCTGCTGTCAAAAGTATATGCAAATTATCCTTTATGCTCTTTTGACCAATATAATCTACCCAACGAGAAGGTCGCAGAGTTTGATCTAAATATCCCGTTTCCTTTGAAACACCCCTTTCTTTATTTGAAGTATTACTTGACATATAAGATAAATTATGCTAGCATATTACCATTAGCCAACAGAAATTATAAAGTAATTATAGCACCTCTTATCATACCCCATCGGGTTCATAAATCTCTAAACAATATAGCCTGTTTACAGGTAAACCTGACAGAGCTTTGAGGACATTCTGGTTATTCACATTCGTGTGTATATACTGGAATTATCCTTTAGACTATGTTTAACTTTTGATGATCGCATTGAAAGTATTGTTTAGAGATTCATGCACCAGATTTTATTTAGCAAAATTTTATCTTTCTAATCTCAATACTACTCCTCTTTTCTTAAATATCAATTGACATAAACTTTTAGATGAGTTTTATTTAATCTTCAATTGTAATTACTCGTTCCAGTTCATCAAGTGAGGTAATTCCTTTTAATATTTTTATAATTCCATCTTGTTTCATTGTCAAAATACCTTGTGAAGCGGAAGCTTTTTCAAGTTCCTCCTCACTAGGATTGGCATCAATTACTTTATTTACTTCTTCAGTTAATTTCATTCCTTCATAAATACCAATCCGTCCTTTATAGCCAGTATTGTTGCATTTTTCACATCCCTGGGCCATAAAAACATTTGCTGGCATAGGTGGAATTTCTTTTTTATCAAATATTGTTACCAGAATCTCATCAATACTTTTCTTCACTTGACCTTCTATAGTTATTGATTTTTTACAATTTTCGCAAAGACGACGCACCAAACGCTGTGCCATAGCAATATTTATAGCTGAACTCATGATTTTAGGATTTATACCTAGGTCAATTAAACGAGGGAAGGATCCAGCTGCGCTATTTGTATGAAGAGTAGAGAAAACAAGATGTCCCGTCAAAGAAGAATTTATAGCAATAGAAGCAGTTTCTCCATCACGGATTTCACCAACCATGATTATATCTGGATCTTGTCGCAAGGCAGAACGAAGACCCTCTAGAAAAGTATAACCTTTATCATTTGTTTGAGTTTGTACGATTCCCGGTAAATGGTATTCAATGGGATCTTCAATAGTAATAATTTTTACGGTAGGATTGTGAACTTTTTTCAAAAATGCATAAAGTGTTGTCGTTTTTCCAGAACCAGTCGGACCGGTGGTAAGCAACATACCATTCGGCTTGACAATTTCTTTCAGAAGAACACTCAAAAGTTTTGCTGGAATACCTAATTCTTCCATAGATATACTAATAGTCTTTGGATTCAAAAGACGCATAACAATTGATTCATTATATGCGCCAGGAAGTATAGAAGTACGAATTTCAATATCTATATCACCGACATGCACACTAAATCTTCCGTCCTGGGCATTTTTTTTAATATTAATTTTAAGACCAGAAAGAAGCTTGATGCGTGAAAGAAGAAGATTATAAGTATCTTTATCAAAGTTCAAAACATTTACCAGTACACCATCAAGACGATAGCGCAGTCGGATATATTCTTCTTCTGGTTCAATGTGAATGTCGGAAGCGTCAGTAGCAAGTGCTCCAGCCAATATAGTTTCAAGTATTCTTGATACTCTATAACTTTTTTTCATTGATAAAGTATTCTCAAGAATTGAAACAATTGTAGGAAGGCCTTTTGCCTTTTCAATAATTGCAGAAATTTCATCACTAGCAATATCTAATGAGCCCGCTTTTGTTTCATAAGCAAAGGAAAGATCTTTATATGCACTCCACGCTCTTTCTAAACTGGCCATAGAAGTAATAAAAAGAATTGGTTCATAACCTTTATTTTTTAAATTAATTATTGTTTCCTGAACTTTCTCTCCTTCAACATTCCTAACCGCTATTTTTATTTTTTTATCAACAAGAGCAAAAGTAGCCATTTTTCCCTCTCTTGCAGTTTTTTCTTCTATCAGCCGAAGGGCATCAGTGTTTATAGGTATTGTAGAAAGGTCAATATATTCAATTCCATATTTAGCAGAAAGGAGCTGAACAAGTTCTTCCTCTTCACGCTTATGAAGATCACTAATTCTTCTATTCTGCTTATCTTCGTCAAATTGAATCATGCTTTTTATTGCTTTAATTATAGCTCAATAAAGCCAATTCAACCCCCATTGACTTTATATTCAGTTATGATATAATGTTAGTGTATCATTCAGACATGAAGTTTGGGTGAAAAAGAAAGGTTTTCGGTTATGAAAATTAAATTTAGTTTGCTCTTTGCAATATTAATGGTGATGTTGGGGACGGGATGCAGTGTACACTTCGTTTCTCCGAATGGAGTAACGCGTTCCTGGGAAGGTTTCCGGACAGTACATGAGGAGTATCATTATGTATATGACTCCTATCCTCCGCCAGTATACTATGTTGCACCAGTTTATCCAGGCCCAATATACTGGCCATCATACAATGGCAATTACAATTACCACAACCACTACCATCAAAACTTTGCACCTCAACACGGAGGACATGGTGGAGGCGGTCACCACAAAAACGGAAGATAAATAAAATTGTTTTCCGGCCGGCATCGTTCGCGATGCCGGTTTTTTTCTTTTGTTTTCTTATGCTATATTTCTATATAATTTTATATATGAAAACAATTATCACCTACTCTCTAGAAGAAACCAGAAGATTGGCAAAAGAATGGCTTGTTTCATTGCCCCACCTCATTGATGAAGCTATCGTTGTTGGTCTTTATGGAAACCTAGGGTCTGGTAAAACCACTTTTACTCAATATGTTGCTCGTGAGCTTGAAATAAAAGAAGTAGTTACAAGTCCGACCTTTGTTATTGAAAAATTATACGAGACTAAACATCCCTATTTTAAAAGATTAATTCATATTGATGCCTATCGTCTTGAAAATGGAAGGGAATTGCAAGCGCTTAACTTTGAAGAATTAGTAGAAAATCCAAATAATTTAATAATTATAGAGTGGCCAGAGAATGTTAAGGAAATATTACCTGAAAATCACATAAAAATTCATTGCCAATTTGTAGATGAGAATTCTAGAAAATTTGAGGTACAATAGTATTAATGAAAGAAATACAAACAAAACGCCTTGTTTTACTAGATTCGCACGCTATTCTTCATCGTGCATATCATGCCTTGCCTGATTTCGTATCTGCAAAAGGCGAGCCGACTGGGGCACTCTATGGGCTTACGGCAATGCTTATAAAAATCATAAATGACCTGAAGCCAGAGTATATCGTGGCTTGCTATGATTTGCCCGGACCGACCTTTCGTGATGAAATGTATAAGGAATACAAAGCTGGTCGTTTAAAGACGGATGAAGATCTCATATCACAAATGAAGCGTTCAAGAGATATTTTCAAGGCATTTAATATTCCAATTTATGACAAACCCGGCTTTGAAGCTGACGATATGCTTGGCACTATAGTTGAAAAGTTAAAAAGGGATCCAGAAATTGACATAATGATTGCTTCGGGTGATATGGATACATTGCAACTTGTGGATGATAAAAAAGTGCAAGTTTATACTCTGAAAAAAGGAATTACTGATACCATTATTTATGATGAAGAAAAAGTAAAAGAAAGATTTGGTTTTGGACCGAAACTTTTACCGGACTATAAAGGTCTTCGTGGAGATCCATCTGACAATATTATTGGTATTGCTGGAATTGGTGAAAAAACCGCTACAATTTTGATTAAAGAATTTGGAACAATTGAAAATATTTATAAAGCATTAAAAAAAGAAAAAAAGAACAACTACGAAAATTTCAAAAAAATTGGAATTACTGACAGAATCATAAAACTTCTTGAACAAGGGCAAGAAGAAGCAGAATTCAGCAAAATACTTGCCACTATTAGGCGAGATGCGCCGATTGAATTTACTTTACCCAAAAAAGAATTTAAATCTAGCATTGATATAGAAAAAATATCTGCTTTATTTAAGGAACTGGATTTTAGAGCTTTAGGCACTAGATTTAAATCTGTAATCGGCATTGAAAATAAAATAAACAATGAAGAAAAAGAAGAAATAACAGACATTCCAAAAGATCAATTAAAAAAAACCTCTATTGCTCTATGGCTTGTTAATTCAAATTTATCTGAACCCAGCATTGAAGATATTACTGAATTTGCTAAAACAAAAGATTTTACTATGGCCACAAAAATAATTTTTGCGGAACTTGATAAAAGGGGACTGCGAAAGGTCTATGAAAATATTGAAGAGCCCATCATTCCTATTGTGGAGAAAATGGAAAATAAGGGAGTGAAAATTGATGTGAATTTTCTAAAAAATCTTTCAAAGACCTATCATGTAGAACTTTCAAAACATGAAAAGAAAATTTGGCAATATGCAGGTGTTGAATTTAATATAAATTCACCAAAACAGCTTGGAGAAATTCTTTTTGATAAAATGGCTTTGACTGCAAAAGGTTTAAAGAAGACTTCCGGTGGCGCTCGTTCTACTCGTGAGTCTGAACTAGAAAAACTTCGTGATGCACACCCCATTATTCCATTACTTTTTGAATATCGTGAACTACAAAAACTACTTTCAACTTATATAGATACAATCCCTGCACAAGTTGATGAAAACAATCGTTTACATGCACATTTTGTTCAGCCGGGAACTACGACTGGCAGAATGTCTTCATTAGGACCAAATCTTCAGAATATTCCCATAAAAACAGAGCTTGGTAGAGCCATACGAAAGGGTTTTATAGCCGAGAAAGAGTTTGTGCTAGTAGCATTTGATTATTCACAGATTGAACTGCGAATTGCCGCTTTTTTATCCAATGATAAAAAATTAATTGATATTTTTACAAAAGGCGAAGATGTACATACAGCAGTGGCATCTGAAGTTTTTGAAGTGCCTTTGGAAAAAGTAGATAAAGAAATGCGTCGCAAGGCCAAAGTCATAAACTTCGGCATTCTTTATGGAATGGGGGTTAATGCCTTACGACAAAATCTTGGAACGGATCGCGCTGAAGCACAAAAATTTTATAATGAATATTTCAAAAAGTTTTCAGGGCTTGCCATCTATCTGGATAGAATAAAAGCCGAAACAGCCAGAAAAGGTTATACCGAAACATTTTTTGGTCGTAAGAGATATTTTGAAGGCATCAATTCCAAAGTCCAATTTATAAAGGCCATGGCCGAGCGAATGGCTATCAATGCTCCAATTCAAGGCACCAATGCGGATATAGTGAAAATTGCCATGAAGAGAATTGATCATTATTTGGCAGATAGAGAAGCTTATTTGATTTTACAAGTACATGATGAACTTGTTTATGAAATAAAAGAAGAAATTGCAGAGAAAATTGTTCCAGAAATCAAAAAAATAATGGAATCAGTTATAGACCCCAAAGATATAAAAGGCATAACTCTAGTGGCCAATGGGTCTATTGGTAAAAATTGGGGTGAATTAAAATAAATTTATGATTTACTTTTATTACGGAACTGATATAGAAAAAGCATTGGTGAAATGTCATGAGCTCATCAGCTCATTACAAAAGAAAAAGCCAGATGCTGAATTTTTTAAAATAAGTTCTGAAAATTTTAATTCATCAGTTCTTGAAGAATATATCAGTGGTCAAGGACTTTTCTCTAGCAAATATATAGTTTTTCTAGATCGTCTTTGTGAAAAGAAAGAAGTAAAAGAGCAATTTCTAGATAAAATTAAAGAAATTGCGGAGTCACAAAATATTTTTATTATCTTTGAAGGAAAAATTGATAAGGCAACTGCCATAAAGATTGAAAAGGGGTCTGAAAAGTTTGTAAAATTTGATTTATTTGAAAAGCTTGAAAAAAAAGAATACGGCGCATTTGCCCTGGCTGATGCCTTCGGCAGACGAGACAAAAAAGAAACATGGGTACTCTATAGAAAAGCCATTGATAAAGGCGAAGCGCCGGAAGCGCTCCACGGAATGCTCTTTTGGAAAGCCAAGACAATGTTGCTCGCTGGCGAACAAAGTAATTGGAAAGTCGAAGAATTACAGGATTTAATTGAAGATCTTATCACTGTCTATCATGAAGCCAGAAGAGGGAAGCATGAATTGGAGACAGGCTTGGAGGCGATGCTGGTGGGGATGAGGTGATTTTTGTTATACTTTTAATATGTCCAACGATCAAACACAAATATATACATGTCCTATGCATCCTGAAGTGGAATCACCAACACCCGGTAATTGCCCTAAATGTGGCATGCCATTAATACTCAAAAGAGATAAAACCATAAAGCCAATTAACCCAAGCGACTACAAGGGTCTAGGAAAACTAACTTGGAAGAGCTACATACCTCTAATTGCTATTATTTCAGTTATCTTACTTACAACAATTACCATATCAATCCATGATGTTCAGTTGAGAATATTTTTAATTCAAAAAACCATCTCATATTTCATGATTGGTTTCTTTTTGACATTTTCCACATTCAAACTCATAGATCTACGCGGTTTTTCAGATGGATATATGACATATGATCTTCTTGCTTCACGGGCTCCTTTGTATGGATATATTTATCCATTTATTGAACTATTTTTCGGCTTAGCAATGATTATAATTCCTTTCTCAAAGCCACTTCTTGTAATTGAATTTATTGCTATGGCTTTTAGTGGATTGGGTGTTGCAATTAAATTGGCAAAAAAAGAAAAATTTATGTGTGTTTGTCTCGGAACTTTTCTTAAAATTCCGTTGACTAAAATTACTTTGATAGAAGATTTCGGAATGGCAGTACTAGCTTTGCTGATGTTGTTTTTATAGTTATTGTAAAGACTTTTTAATTTTAATAAAAGAAAACAGTATTTTGTGTCCACTTTATTGGGTACAGATCAGATGTGCCCCCGACAAGAAATTATTATAACTATATTTTCTGATAGGGAGTATATGCAGGGGTTGTATAATAAGTTGGTTTATATTAGAGGGATGGTTATTTAATGGTCACACACAGGGTGTGATTTGGTTTATTGATTGTCTCAAACTTTAAAAAACGATTTGTTTCTAACTGTCTTTATTACAGTATCAAAAAGTAACCCGATCAATAAAATCATATTGTTACATCACTAACGGTAGATGTCCACATAATGTTATTTGTAATTTTATAATTAAATCACTATAATTTGTATATATGTTAAAAAAATACAAAAATATTTACTTCGCACTGGGAAGTTATATAATAAGTGCGATTATCAATCTTGTTGGAGTGCCTTTTGTTTCTTCGATAAGTTCTTCTAGATCATATAATTTAACATTGGCAGGACTAATTGCTATATTCTTGGTTATTGGAATATTCTTTAGTCTAAAGAGTAATAAATTAAAAGAGTCATCTTGGGCAGGTAATCTTCTTGGCGTTATTGGAATATTATGGGTTATATTTATTGCTTTT
>CAZZPF010000009.1:0-35577 GCA_964655515.1 uncultured Candidatus Saccharibacteria bacterium | reverse complement strand
GGTAGGAATCGAACCTACATCACAACTTCCGCAAAGTTGTGTCCTATCCATTGAACGACGAGGGCAATAAGCAATGTGTATGAAAATTAGACTAACATATTTCTATCAAAACCCAAATCTTTCTAATATTTTTTGTGAAAGTGGCTCGCTGTGTTCAGTTTCCGCAATATAATTCAAAAGAATATCGCGCACTTGTTCCGGATCTACTTCATCAATATGAATAGTGATATAAGGCATAAAAGTTTTATGAGACTTGATGAGAATTTTCGCAGGCCTTTCATGCGCATCAATCCAAAACGATTCAAGGGAAAGGAATGGATAAAGTATGTCATTGATGACAATGCCACGATCATTTATCTCGCAATGAATCATACGAGGTTTTTTTGATGAATGTACAACAAGCGCGAATGCTCCGACTATAATGAAAATGCCGAATATAATATTATTAAAAATAAAAGCTAAAACTGTCGCAGTTATGGTGATGATGCCAACTGCCCAATACCAGTCATTGTTTTTCTCTGTATGAACATGCTCATAAGCGTCCCATGAAATGAGAGGTTGCATGGGGATATTATAACATAACATTTTGCGGATAGGGTGAGATTTGAACTCACGGTCCACTTACGCGGACTCCAGTTTTCAAGACTGGCGCCTTAAACCAAGCTCAGCCACCTATCCGTGTAGAGATATTCTCACATTTTGCTCATATTTTCAACTTGAAGTAGACTGTAACTATGAGATTTCTTGGCATTGATTATGGAACAAAGCGCGTGGGCATAGCCGTGTCTGATGAAAACTGTCAATTCGCCATGCCTTTAATTGTTATTAATAATTCAAAAAATCTTGTGACGGAAATTATTGAGCTTGCAAAGAAAAATAATATAAAAGAACTCGTGTTGGGCGAATCAAAAAATTATAAAGGTGAAGCCAATGCCATTTTAACCGAGAGCTTGAATTTCAAAATGGATTTGGAGAAGCGGGGATTTATAGTTCATCTTGAACCGGAATTCATGACTAGCACTCATGCAGAAAAGTTTCAAGGCAAGAACGATTTGCTGGATGCTTCGGCGGCGGCGCTTATCTTGCAAAGTTTTCTTGATAAGAGACAATCAAAAGCGTAGTATAATGTGACAATGTCATTTCACGATTTCATTGATCCATTAACAATCATCAAAACCCTAGGGCTCCTCGGTGTCGTTCTTATTATTTTTGCTGAATCTGGATTATTTTTTGGTTTCTTTTTTCCCGGAGATTCTCTTCTTTTCACTGCTGGTTTTCTGGCATCTCAAAATTTGATTTCAATATGGTGGCTTCTCATACTATGTTTTATAGCTGCAGTGGTTGGAGATAATGTAGGGTTTATATTCGGCAAGAAAACTGGACCAATGATTTTTACTAAAGAAGATTCATTATTTTTTCATAAAAAACATCTTGAAAAGGCACGAATATTTTATGAAAGATACGGCAAGAAAACCATAGTCTTTGCTAGATTTATTCCTATTATCAGAACTTTCGCACCGATTATGGCTGGAGTTGCGGGCATGAATTATAAAATCTTTATTTCGTATAATCTTATTGGTGGTTTTATCTGGACATGGGGAATGCTCTGGACGGGATATCTTCTTGGTAATATTGTTCCAAACACGGAAAAATATTTAACACCCATCATACTTCTAATTATCAGCATTTCGTTTGTTCCAGCCATTATTGAATTTATTAAACATAAAAAAACATAATACTCTTATGATATAATAAGGTATAAATAATCGTAGTATTATCATATGTTTACTAAGACATTTTTCAAATTATTTCCTCCCCCAAAATTCTTAAATATTCCATATGCTGGTCTTGATATTTCTGATGATGCCGTAAGGTGTATAGAATATAAAGAAGGCAGACGAGGTTATACTATTCATCGTTATGGCACAAAAATTCTAAATCCAGGAATTGTAGATTCTGGTAATATAAAAAATACAGCCGAACTTACAAAAATAATTTCAACCTTGGTTAAAGAATTAAAAATTTCAACTGTAAAAGCATCTCTTCCTGAAGAAAGAATGTATTTATTTAAAACTGAAGTTCCTAATGCCAATGAAGACCAAATTAGGCAAAACATAGAATTTAAATTGGAAGAAAATGTACCCCTTTCACCATTAGATGCTATTTTCTTTTTTGATCTTATTCCAGAAGCAAACAGGGATAGACCATATGCCAGTGTTTCTGTAGCGCCATACGATCTTGTAAAGAATTATCTAAAAGTTCTTAAAGATTCTGGACTCAATGTTATTTCTTTTGAAATTCAAGCAAAAGCCATTGCCAGAGCGATAGTGTCTAGCGATTCTACTGAAACACAAATGATTGTGCACATTATGAATAAAAAAACTGGCTTATATATAGTATGTGGTGGTGTAGTTTGTTTCACTTCAACTATTGCCTGGGGAAAGGCATCAGAAATTGCTTTTCTAAAAAAGGAAGTGGAAAAAGTCTATACATATTGGCGAGAACACGGAGAAGGTAAAATAATAAGTCGCATAGTAATTTCTGGCCATGAAGCATTGACTGAAGATCTAAGTTCTCATATCTCACCAGATTCAAAGATTCCTGTTGAAATTGCAAAAGTTTGGCAGAATTCTTTTTCAAGTGATAGTTACATTCCACCAATATCATTTGAAGATTCATTGGATTATGCTATTGCTGCTGGTTTGGCACTGCCATAATTATTTACAAATATGATTCATTACACATTATTACCAGAAAAGGAAATGAGATCTCTTAAAAGAGAGTATAGAACACGAGTCTTTGTTATGTTTCTCTTTTTCATTTCAATTGCAGTAATAATCGGAATCTTATCACTTTTTCCAGCATACATTTTTTCATATTCACAAGGACAAAGCTCTTTTCAAAAAATTCAAACACTAGAGAAAAACAGGGAAGCGCGGGATATAAAAAATATCTCAAAAGAACTAAAAGAAAGTTATCAAATAATAAAAAAACTCAAAGCTAATGAAAATATATCTAGATTTAGTGAGACAATTTCAGAAATTACTAAACTTCGCCCAGCTCAAGTTACCCTAACTTCTTTCCAACTTTCAAAATCAGGGTCTGCCACTTCATCCACTGAAGCTATAGTCCAAGGAAAAGCCATAAGCCGTGAATCTCTTCTTTTATTTAAGAAAAAACTTGAAGACGATCAAAGGATTACAAAGGTTGAATTACCAGTTTCTGATCTTACCAAACCCAAGAATATTTCTTTTGCTATACGCATAACATTTGTAGAATAATATGAAAATCAATTCACGACATTACATTTTAATTATTTTTGCAATCAGTGCCACAGTATTTTCTATAATAGGATATGTTTTTATGTACAAGACCATAATCACTCAAGCTGAAAATTCTTCCAAATTCATAAATGATATTAATACTGAAAGTGAAAAGAGACAACACGAAGATGAACTTACGAAAATTTATAATAATACTATTCTTGACAGATCAAAAATAACCTCCTTTTTTATAAATGAGGACAAAGTGGTTGATTTTATTGAAAAAATAGAAAAAATCAGCAGTGATTCAAAAACTAACATAAGTCTTTCATCCATAAATACCGAAACTGGTTATGTTGGTGCCCATATAAACGCTGTGGGCTCATGGTCAAATATAATGCAAGCCCTTATACTTATTGAGAATCTTTCTTATGGTCTTTCCATAAACAATGTTCACACTGTTTCTTCCGGAGATCACAAATGGAATCTTTCCCTTGATATATCAGTACTTACTATTAAATAACATGACAAATCTTTTTAAGAAAAAATATTTACAAGTCCCGCATATCTCTATTGCAAATGCAATAAGGGAAATAGGAAGAAATTCTTTTGTTGATTGGATTTTGATCTTGATTATTAGTTTAATATTGATAATTATATTTATTACTAATAGTTTTTATCTGTACCGCGCAGTAACATCTGGAAAAATTAAAAGTACAGATATTATAAACCCATCATCAGAAAAAGTGTTTGATCCTAAAGATTTATCATCAATCATAAACCACTTTAATACTAAAGAAGAAGTAAGTATACAAGCTAAAAAAGGATATATAGGGCCAGGAGATCCATCCATATAATTTTTTCTTTATATTTTAGGTTTTTTCTGCTATATTCTCTAATGCTTGCGCTTAAATTGCCCTCGTAGTTAAATGGATATAACTGCGGACTTCTAAGCCGTAATTCGTGGTTCGATTCCACGCGAGGGCACAATAGTTAATTTAAATAATTTTCTTGGTGCGCGATGCAGGATTCGAACCTGCGACCTTCGCTGTGTAAAAGCGCTGCTCTACCAACTGAGCTAATCGCGCAAACAAATAGACTTATGTTAGATTATCGTATATTCTCTTAATTATCAAGATAAAAGCATGAAAATTCCTATTTTATACGAAGATGCAAACATCGTGGCTATTGATAAACCGGCTGGAATTGTAGTACATCCAGACGGCAAATCAACTGGGCCATTTTTAACTGATTGGATACTAAAAAAATATCCCAAAGCAAAAAAAGTAGGTGAGCCGATTGAAACCAAAGATTATGGAATAATAGAAAGACCCGGTATTGTTCATCGTCTTGATCGTGACACATCGGGTGTGCTTCTTATTGCAAAAACTAAAAAGGGATATGATTGTCTCAAAAAACAATTCCAAAACCAAACTATTTCAAAAAAATATTACACTTTTGTCTATGGCGAGATAAAAGATCAATTTGGAATTATAAATAGACCGATTGGAAGAAGCCCGAGAGATTTCAGACGCTGGTCAGCTACGCGTGGAGCCAGAGGAGATCTTCGTGAGGCGGAGACATGGTATACGCTTTTGGCATATAAAAGGGGATATTCGTTCATTGAAGCAGAACCCAAGACTGGCCGTACACACCAGATACGAGTCCATTTTAAGGCCATAAACCACCCCATTGTCTGCGATCGACTCTATGCCACCGAGAAGCCAGACGCTCTAGGTTTCAGTCGCACTGCTCTTCATGCTTCTTCTATTGTATTTACAAATTGTGTTAATAAAAAGATAACTGTAAGATCTCCTATCCCAAAAGATTTTAAAAATGCTATTGACGAACTTGGAATCACAAAAGTTGCCAAAAATAAAGGCGTATGTTAGATTTGTTTCTATATTATGACTATAAATAACATTATTTCCCCAGTAAAAGTTGAAGAAAGAAAGAGATTAGATGTGCGTCCCGGTGATACTGTAAAGGTTTGGCAAAAAATTCAGGAAAAAGGGAAAATACGCCTTCAGGCATTTGAAGGGCTTGTACTTGCACACAAACATGGTCGTGAAGCCGGAGCTACTTTTACAGTGAGAACTGTCATGGATAGTGTGGGTGTTGAGAAAATTTTTCCTCTCTATTCTCCTATGATTGATAAGATTGAACTCCTTCGTCGCTCAAAGGTTCGTCGAGCAAAGCTCTACTTTGTTCGTGAAAAAGCCGCAAAGGAAATTCGCAAGCAAATGCGTCGCATGCTCGCTATTGATAAAGATCAGAACACAGATACTAAAGTTGTTTCAAAAGAAAATGCTGTAGAGGAGAAAAGGGAAGAAGTTAAAGTATAAGCTCGGGTGATGAAATTGGTATACATGCACCCTTGAGGTGGGTGTGCCGTAAGGCGTGGAGGTTCAAGTCCTCTCCCGAGCACTAAATTATAATAAAATAAGTTATAATATCTTCATGACCAAAAACCCCTTTTTAAATGCCTTACTTGCAATTGCCTATGTGTCCATAATGGCCACTTTCATTTTTTATGTGCAAAGGATGGGTGGTCATGGCCAGATTGATATTTTTCTATCAGCCAATAAGGATATATTTAGATGGTGATAAAAATGCTGCAGTTTCACTCTTGGTAAAAACTATAGGAATATTTGCTTGTATTACAGTATTATGTGTTGTTCTTTTGCTTACTATTCCTTAAACACAAACCTGTATTTTTTCTTTGACCAAATTGGTCCGGCATAATCAATGCCGATTCGTGTTGCGCGAGTGATTTTTTTAGTTTTAAAATCCTTTTCTCTTGGTTCAATCCACAACCCCGATTTTTGTTCAACCTTTTTTCCATTGAGTTTTCCTTTTATACCTAATTTTCTTGTCAATTTTCCTGGTCCATCATATCCTTCAATGCCACGAATAAGCACGGCGGCAGGGTAGCCCTTTGGTCCTGTCACAATATTTAACATCCAATACATTCCATAGATAAGGTAAACATAAAAATATCCAGAAGAGCCGAACATTATTTCATTTCGTTTTGTTCTGCCTTTTGAAGCATGAGATGCTAGGTCATGATGACCGTCATAAGCTTCGGTTTCAGTTATCATGTATCGCTCAATCTTTTGGTCTTTTTGACGAACAAGATGACAACCAGTGAGGTCACGAGCCACTCTTAAGACTGGACGATTAAAAAAGGGGTGTGGCAAGGAAGTCATAAATCTGATATAAAGATGCTATCATCTTAATACAAATAGGTGAAATATGGTGGCTATGGTGTAGCGGTAGCACAGAAGCTTGTGGAGCTTTTAGTCTGGGTTCAACTCCCAGTAGTCACCCTGCGATATTTTTCTTCAAAATACCCTTATTTCAAGGGCTATTTTTGGCTCTAACCTAGCTATTGACAAAATATGATGTAGGGTGTATAATTTACAGTAGCAAGATGCCCTTGCGACTGATTCGGCAGATTTCCGAAAGCACATTGTAAGGAAAGGACAAACGATGAACACTATCATCGACGCAGATGCGGCCAAATTAGCTGGTTTGCAAATCGACACCCTTCAAAAGGTGCGAAGCGGTCAGATCACCCTCGGCCAGTTGGAGCGGTTCAACAACCTCTCTCCGGATGATCGGGAAGCACGTTTCGGCGATTGGAAGAAGCCGGAGTCCACAGCTCCTGCGGAACCCACCGAAAAGTTCGCTCTGCTCGTGGACCTCGGCATCATCACGGTGCCCGATAACTACGTGCACGACAAGCGGTTCACGACGTTCGGTAAGCAGAACCGTAAAAAGTTCTATTACTACAACGACGAGATCACCGACAAGAACTTCCCGAATCCGACTCGGGTCCTGAAGCCTGGCGACAAGCTTCGCGTTCGCGCGTTCAAGCAAGTCGTCGGTGGGACCACTACCTCGGAAGAGCGTATGGCGTTCTTGGCAACTCAAAAGGCCATTCACACCGGTGCACAAGGCGCGTCCCTCGTCTTCGATCAGAAGCGCGACCAACTGCCGAAAGGCAAGTGGTATGCTTCCTTCGATGAAAAGGATCGTCTCTGGGCAGATGCCGACGGCAACCACAGGGTGCCGACTGTGGACTGCCACTCGGACGGTCGCTTCGAGTTCAACCTTGGCCGCTTCGGGATTGTCTGGATCGACGACGATGCCTTCCTCTGCTTCTGCGACGTCGAGTAGTCCTTGGAAACTTGGACACTCAGTTAGTTCTTCGGATCTTAGATCCTTTGAGCCCTTGCTTCACTGCGAGGGCTCAATTTTTCTATCTAAATTTTGTATAATATTGTTCGGAACCTAGATAGCGCATGTGGCCACGGTTTCATGTCATCGAATTCTCGTTTAAGGAATCAGCGAGCGGTCTGTCGGGTAAGCCTTGCGGACGAGTGCTGCCTTTCATGAAAAAATCAAATAAGTCGGTGCGATGTGCCAGCGAGTATAAGACTCGAAATAAAATTCAAAGGGGAGCCGGTGCTCTTCTTGGTGAAATAGACGGCGCGTCGTACATTGCTGATGAGGTATGCCGACGGCAACCACAGGGTGCCGAATGTGAACTGCAACTCGGACGGTCACTTCAAGTTCAACCTTGGCAACTTCGAGAATGTCTGGAACGACGACAATGCCTTCCTCTGCTTCTGCAACTCAAATGATTTCTCCCACTATTTGTTAGTGGGAGTTTTGTCTCCAAGGTTTTTCTTCCAACCTCCAAGCATGCGACCGACTTCATCTAAAAGAAGAATCAGTGCACCGTAACTTTTATGGTCAATGACTTTATGTTCCCAGCTCAATTGCAGAAAGAATTTGAGCAGGTCGGATTTTGCAATAGCCTGAGATACCAGAGACAGCTTCTCGAATTTGTCATAAGCAAAGCATGCTCTGAATATGAGCTCGAGGAGTGAGAGGAAAATATCGTCAACTTTTGCACCGATCGTGTAGCGGTCGACACGCTTTAAATTTACGATTGAGCTATGCCACAATTGGTACGCTTCTTTCGCACGCACAAGAACGAGTGGAATCGTGGGGGGGGGTTACTTACTGGTTTATTCTGCTCGTTATGTTTACTCATACCTACAATTCTATCATCACAATCGAAAATTTACTCCTGACGTGGGAGAGATTTCTACGCGGCAAAAAGCACAAAAAGGATGTCATAAAATTTCAAGCCGAGCTCACAATCAACATCGCTAGCCTATATACAGACCTCAAAAATAAGACTTATGTTCACGGTCTGTACTCAGCGTTTAATATTTCCGATCCAAAGCCTCGCAGCATTCACAAAGCAACTGTGCGTGATAGGGTGCTGCATCATTTAATTTATAAAGAGCTTTACTGGCATTTCCACACCCGCTTTATTCACGATTCGTATTCATGCCGAAAGCATAAGGGAACACATCGAGCTCTCGACCGCTTCAGAGATTTTGCCCGCAAGATGTCCAAGAATTACACACGCACATGCTTCGTGCTTAAGTGTGACATCAGGAAATTCTTTGCAAGCGTTGATCATGAGGTCCTTATGAAAGTGCTCGAGCGTCATATTGCCGATCCAGATATTCGCTGGCTCATTAATCAAGTGGTCTCGAGCTTTCACACAACTGCTCCTGGTGTCGGACTGCCACTTGGCAATCTCACGTCTCAGCTTCTCGTGAATGTGTACATGCACGAATTTGACATGTACCTCAAACAGGAACTGCGAGTAAAATATTATCTTCGCTATGCGGATGATTTTGCGATCCTGTCTGACGATAGAAAATATCTAGAAGACATTCTGCCGAAGCTCCACGTTTTTCTGAATGAGAAATTACACCTCACACTCCATGAGCACAAAGTATACATAAAGACCTACGATTCGGGCGTAGATTTTCTGGGCTGGGTCCACTTTCCATATCATAGACAGATTCGTACAACTACAAAAAGAAAAATAATAAGAAAATTAAGAGGTTATCCCAAAAAAGAAACTGTAAATTCTTATCGTGGATTACTTGGACATGGAAATACTTACAAACTCAAAAAACATTTAAAATTAGAAAAATAAGACTTTGTGTGTTACTAGTTCCATTTCAGATTTAATACCCAAATACTTCCCATACAAAGCTTCCATATATTCCTTATCTTCAAGTATACTTATAATAAGGTTTGGATACTGACCCCCAAAAATAAAAACATGACAACAAATAAAAAAATTGAGTGGTTACATTATTTTTATAAGATAAATAAAGATGAGTAATTAAAAAGTGATGAACTTAAAAAAATTATCTCTAATTTTCTTCATATCATTAATTCTCAACGCAATATGGGAAAATCTCCACGTTTTTCTTTATGACAATTATATGGGTGGGGAAATTACTGAATTTATACTTTTAAGAGCTTCTATTGCAGATGCAATAATCATTACTACTATTTCCATTCCTTTTTTGTATTTTTCTTTTTTGCAAAAAAGACCATGGCTAATTATTATTCTCGGCATGATAATTGGCATATTCAATGAATGGTATGGTCTTGGTACGGGGCGTTGGATGTATAATGCCCATATGCCAATCATTCCTCTTATAAATGTTGGCCTTACTCCTGCAATACAACTTGGTTTAATTGGATTTCTTTCTTTCAAACTTTGCTATAATAAAAGCATTGGTCGGCGATTTCATTATTATGTCACGAAAAAATAAAAAGAATGCATATGCACTAGCATGCGATGTTATTATGATTGCCATTGGAGTTCTTTTCGCTATTATTTTTGTCAAAACAGGCCTAATAGATTTCTTTGTTTATTTATTTCGCGATTACTATATTTTGGCAAGCTTCGTGGCCGGCATTTTTTTTACTTCTGCTTTTACTTTAGCCCCTTCATCGGTGGCCCTTGTCCATATAGCCGAAAATTCTCCAATCAGAGATGTAGTTATCTGGGGAGGACTCGGAGCTATGTGTGGTGATCTCATCCTCTTCTTTTTTATAAAGGATCGTTTCGCAAATGACCTGATGAAAACAATAAAGCCAAAAACCATGCGTCACATTCTATACTCATTACACTTTGGTTTTCTGAAATGGCTTTCTCCAATTCTGGGAGCCCTTATAATTGCCTCCCCATTACCAGATGAATTTGGCATTATTCTTCTTGGTATGTCAAAAGTGAAAACAGTAGTTCTTATACCCATTTCATTTATTATGAATATGTTTGGCATATATCTTTTGATTCAATTCTCCCATCTGTTATAATAAGAAATCATGAATACAAAAAGAATACTTAGTTGGGGAACATTTATTATAATTATCGGGCTTATTATTTGGGGATTGATTGCTGCGAATAATAAAAAAGCATTGCCACTAGTCGGAGAATCTTTTCCTATTGTTAGTAGAGAACATATTGCTATAGGTGCTTCACATACACCCTACAACTCAAATCCTCCGACATCTGGTCCACATTATGAACAGCCCGCTGAATGGGGAGTTTACCAGACCGAATTGCCTGATGAACAATTAATACATAATCTTGAACATGGTGGCATTTGGATATCGTATACAACAATTGATGATGCAACTAAAGGGGCTCTGGAGCAGATTGCCAAATCTCATGTAAAAATAATTGTTACACCAAGATTAAAAGATGATGCGCCAATCGTTCTTGTGTCTTGGGGTCAATTACAAAAGTTGCAGGCCTATGATGAACAAGCAATACTTAAGTTTATTAAAATAAATAGCAATAGATCGCCGGAACCATTTGCTTTGTAATAAATCAATTGATCCAAAAACTATTTTTGTAATTTCAACTCATGTCATATTATATGGACAGTATAAAAATCGTAACAACTAAATCCTCAAAAGATTACGAACTACTTGACTCTGGTGAAGGGGAAAAGCTAGAACGATTTGGTACGGTTATTCTATCGCGTCCAGACCCTCAAGCTTTATGGAGAAAGCATTTACCAGAAGCAGAATGGAAAAAAGCTGATTGCAAGTTTACTCACGATGAGCAAAAAGGCAAATGGTATATCAAGAAAGGCACTCCTGACCGATGGCCCATTGATTTTTCAGGTTTAAAGTTTTGGATAAAGCCCACGGCTTTCAAACATACAGGACTTTTTCCGGAACAATCAGTAAATTGGCATTGGATGAGAAGAGTTTTAAAAGATAATGAAACGAATGAAAACACTTACGAAGTTTTAAATTTGTTTGGCTACACGGGAGGTGCCTCGCTCGCTTGCGCACAATCTGGTGCCAAAGTTGTCCATGTTGATAGTTCAAAATCCGCTATAACTTGGGCAAGAGAAAACGCCAAACTTTCAGGTCTTGCAGATAAACCTATTCGTTGGATTTTTGAAGATGCTAGAATATTTGTTGGTCGTGAAATCAAACGAGGTAGTAGGTATGATGCTGTCATCATGGATCCGCCGGCATTCGGCCATGGCCCGCAAAAAGAGATTTGGAAAATTGAAGAACATTTTCTAGGGCTTGTGGAAGATTGCATAAAACTTTTAAAAGACAAACCATTATTTTTTATAATTAATGGCTACTCGGCTGGATATTCAGCTATCGCTTATGAAAACAGTTTGAAAATTCTAATAGAAAAATTTGGCGGTTCAATAGAAATAGGGGAATTGGCGATTGAGGAAAAGACCAAAGAAAATCATCGTGGCAGGCTTTTACCGGCCGGCATTTTTGCTAGGTGGAGAAAGTAATGATAGTATTGTTTTCTATGCAACTACTAGACGGTAAAAAGGCTCGGGAGCACTATGTTTTCTTGCTTACAGAGAAAATAAAAAAACTTTCTTTTGTGCCATGCCTGGCAATTATTCAGGTTGGCAACCGTGCTGATTCTGATTCATTTATTAAATCTAAAAAATCTTTTGCGCAGAAAATAGGAGTAAAAGAAATTCATATACAGCTTGACGAAAAGGTTGCGCAAAAAGAAATTTTAGAAATAATAAAAAAATATAATAATGACAAAAACACGCAAGGAATTATAGTTCAACTACCCCTACCATCTCATTTAAATTCAGAAATTATCATCAATTCTATAGCGCCCCAAAAAGATACTGACGGACTTACTCAAAATACAAAATTTATGGGAGCTACCGCAAGGGGCATATTAGAACTTTTTGATTTTTATAATATTAAGCTGGCAAATAAAAAGGTAATTGTCATAGGAAAATCAAAACTTGTGGGCAAACCGATAGCTCTTATGTGTAGAAGTAAAAAGGCAATTGTTACTGTTTGTGACAGCAAAACAAAAAATATGAATATGGTAACAAAAGATGCAGATATTTTAATCGTGGCAATAGGCAAAGCAAATTTTATAGATGAGAAATATATAAAAAAGGGCCAGATTGTAATAGATGTTGGTATTACTCGTCATAATAATAGTCTTGTTGGAGATGTAAATTTTAATCAGGTTAAAGATATTGTGAAAATGATATCACCAGTGCCGGGTGGGGTAGGCCAAATGACAGTTCTGGCTTTATTTGAAAATCTTATTGATGCGTGTTACGATGTTAGAAATATATGAATAATCAAGACAAAGTTTGGAAAATAGGTCAATGGGTCGGAATACTTCTAGTAGTATTTCTTGCTGTACTTTCCCTTAAGCAACTTCTTTCATTAAAATATGTGGGCAGAGATACACCTATAATGAACAGTATTTCTGTAAATGGCAAAGGTGAAGCCGTATCTATCCCAGATATTGCCACTTTTTCATTTAGTGTGACCGAAAATGCAAAGACAGTTAAACAAGCCCAAGATAAAGTAACAACCAAGATAAATGAAGCATTGAAAGCAGTCAAAGCTGGTGGCGTGGCTCTAAAAGATATAAAAACCCTTTCATATTCCATAAATCCTCATTATGAATATACAAATGTCACTTGTTCCCAATATGTATGTCCTCCAGGCAAACAAGTTCTTTCAGGATACGATGTAAGCCAGAGTATTGAAGTAAAGATTCGTGATCTATCAAAAGCGGGAGCACTTTTTGATACTATTGGAACTGCGGGTATTCAAACTGTAAATGGACTCTCGTTTTCAATAGATAATATAGATTCTGTAAAGGCAATTGCTCGCGCCGAAGCTATTTCAAATGCAAAAGAAAAAGCAATTATGATTGCCAAAAATCTTGGAGTAAGGCTTGTTCGTGTTACAAGTTTTTACGATTCCAGCGATGATCAGCCATTCTCTCCTTACGCTCGAGACGCCATGAGTGGAAATATTATGACCATGAAAGCCGAACTAGCCCCAGTTATTCCTACAGGTGAACAGAAGATTACTGCCAATGTAAGCATCACTTACGAGATAAGGTAATTGACTTTTTAATTTAATAGATATACTATAGGTCTATAGTCCCTGGGAAGGGGTTTTTTAATAAAAGAAAAAACCAATGAAAATAACTGAATATATAAAAGATACGCGTGCGGAAATGACCCATGTTACTTGGCCCACCAGAAAACAGGCAATATTGTACTCAATTTTAGTTGTTGCCGTGTCTGTTATCACCGCCTTTTTTCTAGGTCTCTTTGACTATATTTTCTCAAAACTTTTAACATTACTTGTCTAATTAAATTATAAATCTATGTCAAAACAGCAAGTTGGTGGGGAAAGAAATTGGTACGCTATTCATACTTATGCAGGATATGAAAATGCCGTAGCGCGTAACCTAAAACAACGCATAGAATCTCTCGGAATGGAGGATCGTATTTTCAATGTTCTTGTTCCAACTGAAAAGAAAATAAAAATAAAATCTGGCAAAAGGGTTGAGGAAGAAGAAAAAATTTATCCCGGTTATGTTCTTGTAGATATGAATGTTACGGATGATTCATGGTATGTCGTTAGAAATACCCCAAGAGTTACTGGTTTTGTCGGTTCTGGTGTCTATCCAGTACCCTTAGAAAAAAAAGAAGTAGACATACTTTTTAGTAGAATGAACAAAGGTGAGGTAAAACATACTATTGATCTTGTTAAAGATGAAACAGTGAAAATTATTGACGGCCCATTCAAAGATCTTGAAGGTAAAGTAAGCGAAGTTGATGATAATAGAGGTAAGATTAAGGTTCTTGTATCAATGTTCGGTAGAGAGACTCCTGTTGAGCTGGATTTCTTGCAAGTCAAGAAGATTTAATGTAACCTCCAAAGACAATAAAAAGACTAACAAAAAATGCCATGGCCAAAAAGATAATAAAAAAAGTAAAAGTAATAGCTCCAGCAGGCAAAGCAACCCCTGCGCCACCACTAGGGCCTACTCTCGGACAAGCCGGTGTTAATATTGGAGACTTTACCAAGAAATTTAATGAAGCCACAAAGAATATGATGGGAGATATGATCCCCGTTGTCATTACAGTTTATGAAGATAGAACTTATGATTTTGTGCTTAAAACTCCTCCGACAAGCTCACTTATTTTAAAAGCCATTGGCCAAGAAAAAGGTTCAGGAAATCATACTGTCAAGCGCGCTGGAACTATCAGCAAAGAACAAATTAAAGCTATTGCCGAAAAGAAAATGCCAGACCTCAATGCTGGCACAATAGAAGCGGCTATCAAAATCATTGAGGGCTCGTGCAAATCACTAGGTGTTGATGTTAAATAGTCATTTTAGCATTTCCAGAATAATCCACCTTATATTCTAGGAGCAATGAACTGGCACTTTCTGATACTTGCGAGTTTTTTAATGTTAAATGATAAAGCAAATCTTCATTAAATAAACTAATTCCTTTTCCAAAAATAATCGGTTCTATTGTTAAATATATAGTATATACAATGCCAGCTTTCATAAACATAGAATAAATATGTGAACCGCCACAAATTGCCACCTCTTTAAATCCCCTTTCTTCAAGTTTTCTGATTAAATCCTTCGGACTTTCTTGGGTCATTTCTACACCTTCAAAAGTTTGTTTTTTTGAGTAAACTATATTTAAGCGATCTTTAAGGGGTCGTCCTAGAGTCTTATATGTTGTAGAACCCATAACAACTACCCCAGCACGCCTTGTAAGCTCAATAAAGCGTTTTTTATCAGCCTTGCTTGTCCATAGAGCAGGATGATTTTCATTTTTGGCAATAAAGCCGTCAGCAGACACTGCGGCAATAATAAATACTTTGATCATGTATAATAATATTATATACTTGTTAATAATTAAATGATATGAGTGATCATCCAGGAAAAAAATCAGAGAAAAAATACATACGGCCGTCTTGGGATGAATATTTCATGTCAATTGCCGAGCTTGTTGGAAGTAGAGCCACATGCAGTAGGGGCCGTTCTGGTTGTGTAGTTGTGAAAGATAGACAGATCCTTGTAACTGGGTATGTCGGATCTCCTAAAGGAATTGCTCATTGTGATGATATTGGTCATGAAATGTCAAAAGTAGTTAACGACGATGGCTCAATTTCTGAACACTGTGTCAGAACTGTTCACGCTGAACAAAATGCTATTACACAGGCGGCAAAACTTGGAGTTTCTCTAAATGGAGCAACTCTCTATTGTCATATGACACCTTGTTATATTTGCATTAAAATTCTTATCAATGCTGGAATAAAAAAGATTATTGCCAATAAAGATTATCATCAAGGCACAAGAACTAAAAAGCTTTGTGAGGAGAGTGGAATAATTTTCCAACTGTTAAATTCTGAAATTGAAGATTATAAAAAAGACAGATCCTCAAATCATGCGCATAAAAATTAAAAAACTTCATCCTAAAGCACACATTCCCAAACATGCACACAATAATGATGCAGGAATGGATCTTTACGCAATTGATGCTTTTGAAATGGAACCGGGCGAAAGAAAGTCAATACCACTCGGTTTGGCAATAGAAATACCAAACGGATTTGTTGGTTTGATCTGGGATAAAAGTGGATTATCGCATAAATATGGAATTAAAACATTTGGAGGAGTTATTGATTCTGGATATAGAGGAGAAATTCATGCGGGTCTGATGAATCTTTCAGATAAATTTTTTCATTTTGAAAAAGGACAAAAAATTGCCCAGCTTCTTATACAAAAAGTAGAAAATATAAATTTTGAAGAAGTTTTAGAACTTACAGATACAGATAGAGGCAAGGGAGGATTTGGAAGCACAGGTAAATAAAAACCAGCTTAAAAGCTGGAGTTTTTAATATATATCCTATCTACACAGCCATTTTTGCCTTGATGGGCGGATGATAAGCATACATTTCAAGTTTAACAAATTTGTAAATATCTTCAGCGGTCTGCATTTTTGATACATCAATATCTTCAAGAGTTTTAATGTGAGGATTCAGCCATAATCTAGGTAATGACATTGGTTCTCTAGATAATTGCTCTTTTACTGCATCAAAATGATCGTGGTATATATGCGCATCACCTAAAGTTAAAATAAGCTCATCTGGCTCAAGATTTGTTATATGTGCTATGAGATGTAGCAAAAGAGCGTATGACGCAATGTTGAATGGAACACCCAAAAACATATCACAACTTCTTTGGAACATATGGAGTGAAAGTTTTTTATTTGTTACGAAAAACTGAAAGATCATGTGACATGGTGGTAAGGCCATTTCCTCAATTTCACCCGCATTCCATGCGGAAACTATTAATCTACGATCATTGGGATCTTTTTTTATCTTTTCAATGATTGATGCCAGCTGATCCACAGTAGATCCATCTGATTTTTTCCATGATCTCCACTGAACACCATAAACTCTTCCTAAATCACCATCAAATTTTGCCTTAGGTTTCCAATAATCTGAATTGGCATTTGCAGTCCATATTTCACAACCGAGTCTTTTCAATATCTTATTATCATTGGAGCCAGATATAAACCAGAAAAGTTCAGCAGCCACACTTCTGAAAGCCAATTTTTTCGTTGTGGTTGCTGGGAAGCCATCTTTCATTCTAAACCTAAGTTCTCTTGTAAAAACTCCTCGCGTAAAACCATTTCGTCCTTCTCTATCTGAACCAGTGTCCATTATCTCTTTAAGTAATGAATTGTAATTTTTCATAAGTCAATTATACATTTTTTCTTACTTAATTATACTTTTTTGTAAGTATTAGTCTACAATGATAGACTTACTGAAATAATATGAAAAAACCAAAATTTATTGCCATAGAAGGAGGAGAGGGATCAGGGAAATCCTCACTTCTAAAAACTCTTAAAGAAAAATTTGGTAACAATGTGCTTATTACCCGTGAGCCGGGTGGTTCAAGATTTGGCGAAATTATTCGTGATGTAGCGCTAAAGCACCCACTTTCAAAATATGCCACAGCTGAAACAATGATTTGTCTTATGTTTGCTTCGCGCTTTGATCATATATCAAAACTCATTCTTCCAGCATTTAAAAAAGGTCAACATGTTATCACTGATCGATTTGACGCATCTTCATACGCCTATCAAATTCATGCACAAAAAGCGAAACACATTGAGGATTTATTTTGGAATCTTCGTTCTAAAATTTCCAGATTGCCAGATTTATACATTTATATTGATGTAGATATAGAAAAAGGACTATATCGTTCCGGTTCCAGAAACACAAAATCAAATGAAGGCAATCATTTTGATGAAAGAGAATTATCTTTTCACAAAAGATTGCGTGATGGATATGTTAAATTTTTTAAAAAAGTCCCCCATACAGTTATTGATGCTAACAAACCCTTTGAAGAAGTAAAAAAAGATTTTATTGAGAAAATTGACTCTATATTGAAATAAAACTACAATTGCGTTCATGAAAGACCTAGTTATAAAAAATCTAATAGAATCCGAAAAAAAACGCCAAAGAAAGGTTATTAACCTTATTGCATCAGAAAACTATGTGTCAAAAGATGTGTTGGAGGCACTTGGTTCGGAGTTTACGAACAAGTATGCAGAAGGATATTCAAAATTAAGATATTATGGAGGCAATGAAAATGTTGATAAATTAGAAGATTTATGTAAAAAACGCGCCCTAAAGCTTTTTGATCTTAAACCAGAAGAATGGAATGTAAATGTCCAAGCTCTATCTGGATCACCAGCCAATCTGGCAGTTTATTTGGCACTAGTTCCTGTGGGCGGGAAAATAATGGGAATGTCTCTGGATCAAGGAGGACATCTTACGCACGGTCACAAAGTTTCTGCTTCAGGGAAATTTTGGACTCAAGTTTCATATGGAGTTGATAAAAAAACCGAAGTCTTGAATTATGATGAATTAAAAGAGATTGCTATGCGTGAAAAACCAGCAATCGTTGTTGGTGGATATACAGCATATCCACGAATAATTGATTTTAAAAAATTGAGAGAAGTTGCTGATAGTTGTGAAGCATTTCTTATGATAGACATGTCACATATAGCAGGTCTTATAGCTGGCAAAGTTTATCCATCGCCATTTGAATATGCGGATATTGTTACCACCACTGTTCACAAGACACTTCGCGGACCTCGCAGTGCAATTATTTTTTCAAAGAGAGACAAAGGAAATGACAAAGATAATAAACAGCTAGAACTCGGTAAAAAAATAGACAAAGCAGTATTTCCAGGACTTCAGGGTGGTCCTCATATGAATCAGATTGCAGCGGTTGCAGTAGCTCTAAAAGAGGCCTCTACTGCAGATTTTAAAAAATACGCGAAGCAAGTTGTAAAAAATGCAAAAGTTTTGGCAGATGAACTTATGAAAAAAGGCTGGAGAATTATTTCTGGAGGAACCGATAGCCACCTCATATTGATTGATACATGGATGGATGGTAATAAAACTTTAGGAGGAATTTCAGGAAAAGAGGCAAGTGATAGACTTGAAAAAGAAGGAATTATTGTAAATAAAAATACAATTCCATTTGATACTCGTTCACCTGTTGATCCTTCAGGTATTCGTCTTGGCACTGCCGCAGAAACAACTAGAGGAAAAAAAGAAAAAGACATGAAAAAGATTGCAGATAGAATTGATAAGATTTTGAAGAAATAATTTATATAAGCCAAAAATTTATATAAAAAAGAAAGTCCTGCATGATTCCTTCATGCAGGACCCGATTAACTTCGGCCGCGCTTTTCTCATTAGTTGGGAACCATGGAAACCATGGGAACCACCCAAATGCTAATGTATAGATAGCGTAACAGAAAACAAAAATTTGTCAACTTTAACATCATTTTAGCTTTTAATGATAGAATATATTTATGATAGATGAACTTAAAAAAGCCCTAGAAAAAGCCCTAGAAAAGCTAGGTATTTCTGATTATAAGGTTAATTTAGAACATCCAGAAGACAATGATTTTGGAGATTTTTCAACTAATCTTGCTCTTGTCTATGCCAAACAACTAAAAACTAGTCCCAAACTTCTCGCACAGAAAATTATTGAAGAGTTTAAAAAGTCTATACCCAAAGAAGTTATTTCAGTTAAAATTGCAAGTCCAGGATTTATAAATATAAAATTAACAGATCATTATTTTTTAAAAGAAATATTAGAGACTTCAAAACAATTGAAGCAATTTGGAAAGATAGGTTTAGATAATGGCAAAAAAGTGATGATAGAGTACACTGATCCCAATCCTTTTAAAATTTTTCACATCGGCCATGTTATGGCAAATACCATTGGTGAATGCATCTCTAGAATGATTGAATTTTCCGGAGCAAAAGTAATCCGTGCTTGTTATCAAGGAGACATCGGTCTTCATGTGGCAAAAACAATTTGGGCTGTGCTTGAGAATGGAAAATTTGAATCAAAAATAAAATACAACATAAAATATTTAGGAGATATGTATGTTATTGGTTCAGAAAAATACGAAAAAGATGAAATGGCCAAAAAAGAGATTATAGAAATAAATAAGAAAATTTTTGAACATATTGATGAAGAGATAAATAAAGTATACAAAAAAGGTAGAAATTTAAGTTTAAAATATTTTGATATTATTTATAAAAAGTTAGGCACAAAATTTGATCATTTTTTCTTTGAAAGTGAGGTTTCTCAACAAGGTCTGAAAATTGTCCATGAATTTACAAAAAAAGAAGTTTTTGAAAAAAGCCAAGGAGCAATTATTTTTTCTGGAGAAAAGTATGGAGAACATACTCGCGTTTTCATTACTCACGAAGGTTTGCCAACTTATGAAACAAAAGAGCTTGGTTTGACGAAAAAGAAATTTGAACTTTATCCAGATTTAGATGAATCAATAGTTGTTACTGCCAATGAACAAAATGATTATTTCAATGTCATACATGCTGTGCTAAAAGTAATTTATCCTGATATAGCTTCAAAAATGAAGCATATTAGCCATGGAATTCTGCGTCCCGCGTCTGGGAAAATGTCTTCTAGAAAAGGCAATATTATTTCTGCGGAAGAATTAATGAGAGAGTTTGAAATTCTCGTAGAAAAGAAAATAAAAGATAGGAATTTTGATGAAAAAGAATATGAAGAAATAAAAGAAATAATTACTATAGCGGCTCTAAAATATACAATACTTCGTCAGGCCATCGGGGGAGATATTATCTATGATCCATCAAAAGCAGTTTCTTTTGATGGTGATTCTGGACCATATTTACAATATTCATTTGTTCGTGCTAATGCCGTTTTGGCAAAAGCAATAGAAGTTGGTATTTCAGAAAAAGTAACGGAATTGCCAGATAAAGTTGCACTTCTTGAAAAACTTCTGGTGAGATTTCCAGAAATTATTGAGAGAGCTCGTCTTGAATACTCGCCACAACATATAGTGACTTATCTCACAGAACTTGCTTCAGCGTTCAATTCTTATTATTCAATCCATAAAATTATTGATAAAAAAGATCCCGTGTCGCCTTATAGAGTTACTCTAACAAAAGTATTTGCACAGGTTATGAAAAATGGTTTATGGATTTTGGGTATAAAAGTGCCAAAGAGAATGTGATAGAATATCTCTATGCAGAATGAACAAAAGCCCGAAAAGAGCAAAATGGCAGAAAATGAAGAAAAGATACTAGCTTTTTGGGAAAAGAATGAAATTTTTAAAAAATCTCTAGAAAAGCCATCACCAAAAGGGCAGTTTGTTTTTTATGATGGGCCACCCTTTGCAACAGGCGAGCCGCACTATGGACACATTGTGCCTGGAACAATAAAAGATATAATCCCTCGCTATAAAACTATGCGAGGATATTATGTGAAACGGCGCTGGGGATGGGATTGTCATGGATTGCCTGTAGAAAATATTGTTGAAAAAGAACTGGAACTTGGTTCAAAGAAAGATATTCTTGAATATGGAATTGAAAAATTCAATGCCATGGCTCGTGAAAGTGTAATGCGTTATGCGGAAGATTGGCGGAGGATTATACCTCGGCTTGGACGATGGGTGGATATGAATAATGATTATCGTACCATGGATGCTAGTTATACAGAATCCGTCTGGTGGGCATTTTCTGAACTCTATAAAAAAGGTTTAATCTATGAAGGTTTCAAGTCTATGAATCTTTGCCCTAGATGTGAGACCACACTTTCAAATTTTGAAGTTAATCTAGGATATAAAGATATTACCGATATTTTTGTTTATGTAAAATTTAAATTACTAGATCAGTCTGATGAAGAATCACCTACATATTTTCTGGCTTGGACGACAACACCATGGACGCTTCCGGGGAATTCTGCACTTGCCGTCAATGCCAATATTGAATATGCAAAAGTTCAAATAGCTAATGAAAAATTTATTATTGCAAAAAATAGACTTTCAGTACTTAAAAAAGAATACAAGATTCTTGAAGAAATAAAAGGAGAAAATTTCATAGGAAAATCATATGAAGCAGTTTTTCCATATTACTTTAATGATAAAAACCTAAAAAATCACCAAAATGGTTGGAAGGTTTATGGTGCGGATTTTGTTACTACGGAAGATGGCACCGGAATAGTACATGTTGCTCCTGCTTTTGGTTCTGATGATTATGATTTGTCACTTAAATATTCTTTACCTTTTATTCAACATATAGCCACAAATGGCACTTTCAAAAAAGAAGTTATAGATTTTCAAGGTCAGCCAGTTAAGCCAAAAGATACAAATGAAGAAAAAGACAATCATCAAAAAGCAGATATAGAAATTATAAAATATCTTGCACATCACAATAGTCTTTTTGAAAAAGAAAAAATCGTACATTCGTATGCTCATTGTTGGCGTTGCGAGACTCCGCTTTTAAATTATGCCTCTTCATCTTGGTTTGTAAAAGTTACAGCCCTTCGCCATAACTTGGTCAAGGAAAATAAAAAAATACAATGGATTCCACCAGAAATAGGCCAAGGAAGATTCGGTAATTGGCTGGCAAATGCGCATGATTGGGCTATATCACGGTCTAGATTTTGGGGTGCTCCTTTGCCTGTCTGGAAAGTAGAGAAAACCGATGAATATAAGGTTATTTCTGGACTAGAAGAATTAAAAAAATATAGTCATTCAAAAAATACTTATTATATTACTAGACACGGTGAAGCAGAAAATAATACAAAAAGGGTCATAAGTTCAGTGGCAGAGAATTCCCACCACTTAACAGAAAAAGGTAAAAAGCAAGCCGAGGAAATAGGTATTTGGTTAAAAGATAAAAAGATTGATCTTGTTTTCGTTTCTCCTTTTATTCGTACTAGAGAAACAGCAGATATAATTGGAAAAATTTTAGCTTTTGATCCCTCAAAAATTATTATTGAACCCAGAATACACGAACTAAACGCCGGTGTGTGGAATGGAAAACCATTTGATCATTTTGTAAAAAACTTTGCCCACGCCGACAGATTTATAAAAACCCCCGAAGGTGGAGAAAATTATGCTGATATAAAAAAGCGTATGGGTGATGTACTGTATGATCTTGAAAAAAAATATAAAGACAAAAATATTCTCATTATTTCTCATGATACACCGCTGTTTTTACTAACTGCCGTTGTACAAGGTTTGGATAGAAAGCAGTCAATAGCTCTTCGTGGAGCAAGAGATCATTATAATCAAAATGCCAAACCATCTAAATTGGACTTCTGTCCATTACCACATAACTCTGAATATGAACTTGATCTCCACAAACCATTTATAGACGATCTTGAGCTTGTTACTCTCAGGGGAAATAAACTGATTCGTGTTCCAGAAGTTTTTGATTGTTGGTTTGAGTCTGGATCAATGCCCTTTGCAGAATATCATTATCCATTTGATAGAACAGAATTTGATCCAAGCAATATTTTCTTTAGAAAATCAAAAGGATATCCTGCAGATTTTATTGCTGAAGGTTTGGATCAAACCCGTGGATGGTTTTATTCAATGATTGTTTTAAGTGTGGCTCTTTTCGGTAAATCTGCTTTTAAGAGAGTTGTTGTAAATGGTCAAGTTTTAGCCGAAGATGGCCAAAAAATGTCAAAGTCTAAAAATAACTTTCCTGACCTTATACCAATTATAAATAAATATGGCGCAGACGCTCTGCGTTATTATCTAATGTCTTCACCTGTTGTGCGTGGACAAGACTTTGTCTTTTTGGAAAAAGGTATAGATGAAGTTGTGAAAAAACACATTGGTCGCCTAAACAACGTTGTCACTTTTTATGAAATGTATGCCACAGTAGATATCAAAGATATAACAAGCACAGACCGCCTTGATATATGGATTGTCAATCGTTTTGCAGAACTTGCAAGTGAAGTCACTCTAAATCTTGAGAAATATGAAATTGATAGAGCAATTCGTCCTTTTGCTGATTTTATTGATGACCTTTCTACTTGGTATATTCGCCGGTCACGAGATCGCTTCAAGGGAGATGATGAAAAAGACAAAATAGCGGCCCTTGCCACAACACGCACCGTACTTATAAATTTATCAAAACTTATTGCGCCATTTATGCCATTTTTAGCCGAAGATATTTATGTACGATTAAAAGGTGGCAAGGAAAGTGTACATTTGGAAGAATGGCCGGCATATCCGAAGGCGGATCATACTATCCTTACCGACATGAAAGAAGCGCGTCGCATTGCCTCCCTCGGCCTTGAAGCGCGTATGAAGGCAAAGATAAATGTCCGCCAGCCACTCTCAAAATTGACTGTAAAAAGTGCTGTACCAAGAGGGCTTGTTCAGCTTATACAAGACGAAATAAATGTAAAAGAAGTAATTTTTAATTCTTCTCTTAGCCAAGAAGTAGTTTTGGATGTTTCAATAACGCCTGAATTGAAAGAAGAGGGAACAGTACGCGAGCTTGTGCGTGCAATTCAGGATTTGCGTAAGGAGAGGGGATTGACCATACACGACCACGCGGTGCTTGTTGTTGATACCGATGAAAAAGGCAAGGAGTTGATTATAAAAAATAAAAAAGACATTACCAGAGTCGCCTTACTCTCAGACATCAGATTTGAGACTGTAGTTTCCGAAGCAAAAAACCTCAGAGAATTGTCTGTTAAATTAAATTTACTTTAATACACCAAACTAGTTGATAGTTATACTGGCATTACTCATATCTACCACAGAAGTTGTACCACTAACATATTTTATACTTACTTTATATAAACCCGCCCCAAGACTATTGGGAATTGATGGAGTGGCAAGACCGTCATTTGGGATATTGGTTTTAAGTGCTGTTTCAACACCCGTGCTTGATACGAGATATATACTGACATTTGCGCTTCTTGCAATATTGACACTTGACCATGTGATTTTCATATCTCTACCACGAGTAAATATTTCACCTCCATTAGGCGTAAGAACTGTTATAGATGTTCCTGGTGTGGGCGCAGGTGAAGGAGGAGGAATTGTGGTTGGAGAAGGCGTTGTTGGAGAAATTGGTAGTGGTGTAGGAGTTGTTATTGGAGAAACTGTGGAGTTTGTATTTTGAGCCCCAGAAACAGAAGACTTTGCAATGACTTGGAATGAAGAACTTAACGCTATAATGGTCTTGTTATTTCTCAATTGAGCTACAAGTTTAATCTTGTATGTGCCCGGAGTTACATTTTTTAGAGAAATGCGAGATCTTGCTTTTTCTATATATGTTTTCTTTAGCTGTGTTTCCTGCCCGGTTGAAGAAACGATATAAATGATAGCTTTTACTGCTTCTGGTTTATCGTCTGAAAAGAGTCCTCCAAATATTGCATGAGATATTGGATCAATTTTATCAACTATTTCTAACGGCTTTAATATAAGATTTAAAGAAATATCACCCAAACCTAAAACATCAACCTCTTGGAGTATATCAAATCCTAAAGGTGAAAGTTTAGACAATATATTTTTACCAGAAGAAGAAATACCAGGAAGACTCAATACTTTAGTTGGATCAAGATCTGCAAGTGAATCTGGTGATAGTTGAGAAAGACCAACAAGATCTTCAGGACTTAAGCTCATCAGAGTATTGCGATCTTCCTTGTTGAACTTATTGGCATCAATGCTCCTATTACCGGGTTCTATACCATATTTGGGTACGATTTTTATTCCTGAATAATCTGTATCGCCTTTTGATTTACCTTTTACAAAATTTGCTGTCCATGTTACTCGTTGTACTGATCCTGTTTCCCAGCGTGTTTCTGCTGTAGGAGCTGTAATAGTCATAGAAGGAGGGAGAGCAGGCACAACTTGAATAGTGGCCTTACTTGTTGTGGCTATTGCACTGCCTCCAGCTCGTGGAATAAGTACTATTTTGACATAATAACTACCTATATCCGCATTATCCAGCGCTTTCAGTTTTATTTCAGCTACTCCTTTTTCTACAGGCGTTGCGGCAATTATTGATTGATTTGAACTAGAAACTGTATTTGTCGTAGATACAAGATATGCGCGAACTATTCCACCAGAAAGAGAAGAAGCCGACCATGTAATGGTGTGACGCGTACCACGAGGCCATGTTTCAGATGTTTTTTGTGATGTGATTGTAAAATCGTTTGAATTTAAATTTCCATGCTCGCGAGATGCATTTAAGTATGCATTATATAATCCGTTCACATCATTATTTCTAAAGCAAACATAGCCCGTAGGACAAAGCGTGCCCAGAGAATCTAGAGCAACTGCGGTTGTATTGGATTCTACATACACAGCACTTTCTGGTACATAGCCAAAGCTAAAAGCTCCAGACATAGCATCTCGCATTTGTGGAAGTGAATATGCAATGCCTGTGAGAAGTATCAAAACAAGAACATGTTTTAAGTAATCGCCGAACATATTTTTTTATTTAGTTATTAATAACTTCATATAGTATAACCCACATATTACATTTTGCATATTATATAATGTATAATTATCAATATTAACTTACAATAAAATGCCTTAAATAAAGCGCTTTTTAATTATCCTAAAAATCTCACCATGCACCACATCTACACAACTCCCGCCTTCGTTATACACAGCACCTCTCACGGTGAAGCGGGGAAGTTTTTGTTGTTGTTCACTGAAAATTTTGGAATGATTGGGGCTACAGCGCAAGGCATAAGACTTCCAAGTTCAAAACTGCGATATCATTTACAAGATTTTTCGTATTCAAATGTTTCTGTGGTGCGAGGAAAGGAAGTATGGAGAGTAACAGGAGCTCATGAAATTCCACATACAAAAAGTATCTTACTACATAATAAAATACTGAAATTTCTTAAAAGATTACTTCATGGCGAAGAAAAAAATGAAAAATTATTTGAAATTATAAAAGAATTATATAAAACTGAAATTACAGACAAAGACCATGATGCGGTTGAATGTATAACAGTTTTGAGAATACTTAATACATTAGGATATATAAACAATATTGATAAACTGAACATATTTTTAAAAAATACTTCAATTAATGATGATATTATTAAAAATATCAATGCTATAAGACAAATAGTTGTTAAAGTGATAAACTCTGCTCTAAAGGAAAGTCAGTTATGATATAATATCAGAGTATGACTCCCGAAGAAAAAAGCAGGATTGAAGAACTTAAGAAGTCCCTTTACTCGCGAACAGCACCAGACATTCGCACCAAGCGAAGACTTAGATTCGAACCGCAGGAAATAGAAGTGAAGACTGACTGGGAGCATCATGAAAAACTACCTGAGGATGTTGATTTGAATAATCGTTATGAAGATCATTCCATGTCATTTTTTACTAAACTTCTTATAGGATCTATTATATTTTTTATTCTAGCGCTTGGTCTCGGTGCTCTTCTTGTATTTAATGGATCCAACATAGTTTCTGCAAACAATATTGATATAACTATCAATGGCCCTGTATCAGTGGCTGGAGGTGAGCCAGTATCATTTGATGTGCAGGTATCAAATAAAAATAATATAAAACTTGAAACAGTAGATCTTTCAGTAGATTTTCCTGCAGGTACTACTGATTCTTTAGATACCACAAAAGAACTAAAAACATTTAGAGAATTAATTCCCGATATTGATCCTGGGGGAATTGGTCAGAAAACAATTAAGGTTGTGGTTTATGGAGAAGAAAATAGTAAAAAATTAATAAAAGTAAGTGTTGAATACAGAGTTAAAGGTTCTAACGCTATTTTTCAGAAAGAAAAAACTTTTGATTTACTTATCAGTTCATCACCACTAACCCTATCAATATCTTCATTTAAGGAAGTTAATTCTGATCAAGAATTTGAAATGGCATTGACAATGACCTCAAATTCAAAAGAAGTAATAAAAAACCTCTTACTAAAAACCATTTATCCATTCGGATTTACCTTTATATCTTCTGATATAAAGCCACTTTCAGACAATGCTACATGGAAAATAGGTGATATACCCCCCGGTGGAAAGAAAATTATTAAAATTAAAGGCAAACTAGAAGGTCAAGACGATGAGACTAGAGTTTTTCGTTTTAGTACTGGAGCCCAAAGTATTCGTAATGAAAAAGTCATAGGTACCGAATATATTTCAAGCACACAGGAAATCATTATAAAAAAGCCATTTATCAGTGTTGGTGTTTCACTTGAAGGCGATACTGATAATCAAGAATATATCGCTACATTTAATCATCCTATAAAAGTTGAAATCTCTTATTTCAATAATTTACCAACATCAGTTATTGATGGAGAAATTCATGTCAAGCTTTCTGGTACTGCCCTTGATAAAGTTTCTGTATCTCCTGACCAGGGTGTTTTTGATTCTGTCAATAATGAAATTGTTTGGAATCAAATTACCACAAAAGAGCTCGCAAATATTGCTGCGGGTGATAATGGACGCGTAAGTTTCAGCTTTACACCAAGAGATCTCGGCACTTCCTTGAAACCCATTACGAACCCAGATGTTTCTCTAATTGTCGGTGTTAAAGGTAAAAGAAATTCAGAAACTGATGTTCCAGAGAATATTACTTCAAGCGCAAATAGACACATAAAAATTGCTTCAGATATTGCTCTTGGCGGTCAAGTACTACGAGGAACTGGTCCATTTGAAAATACTGGCCCTATTCCACCTAAAGCTGAACAACAGACTACATATACAGTCGTTTGGACAGTTAATAATACTTCCAGTACAGTTTCAAATGCTCTAGTTCATGCAAGTCTACCTCCGTATGTAAAATGGGTCGGTAAAATAAGTCCTACTACTGAAGATATTACTTATAATAATGTTGATGGAGTTATCACATGGAAAATTGGTAATCTGGATACATATACACTCAATAATTCACGAAGAAAGGAAGTAGCTTTTCAGATTTCACTAAAACCAAGCATAACTCAAGTTGGTCAAATTCCAGTTTTGGTTAATCAAGCAAGTCTTACAGCGCAAGACGATTTTACAGGACAGACATTGAACAGTAATTTAGGACAACTTACAACACGGTTTAGCACAGATCAGGTCTTCAAAGATGGCGATGAGAAGGTGGTACAGTAATTTATTTATATTTATGATACTAAAAGACGAAAAAAAAATGGAAAAAATAATCTCTCTTTGCAAAAGACGGAGTTTTATTTTCCAAGGCTCCGAAATCTACGGAGGTCTTGCAGGGGCGTGGGACTTTGTTCATCATGGATTAACTTTAAAAAATAATATAAAGCAAATATGGTGGAAGCGTTTTGTAACAGATCGTGATGATATATATGGTCTAGATACGGCCATTATAATGAATCAGAATGTATGGAAGGCCAGTGGACACATTTCTGATTTTTCAGATCCGCTTGTAGATGGAAAGAAATTTAACATGATGTTTAAGACCAATGTCGGTGTTATTGAAGATGAAAACTCAATTTCATATCTTCGTCCAGAAACAGCCCAGGGAATGTTTGTTAATTTTAAAAATATTCTAGATAATACAGGTGCAAAACTTCCCTTTGGTCTTGCACAAATTGGCAAAGCATTTAGAAATGAAATCGCACCCAGAGATTTTATTTTTCGTACTAGAGAATTTGAACAGATGGAAATTGAATATTTCATAAAACCTAAGGATTGGGAAAAAACCTTCAAACATTTTGTAAAGGAAACTGAAGCTTTCATTATAGACATTGGAATTCATCTTAAAAATATACACCAACTAGAAGTTCTAGATAATGAACGAGCGCATTATTCAAAAAGAACCATTGATTTTGAATTTGATTTTCCTTTTGGCAGAAAAGAATTATATGGTCTGGCATATCGTACAGATTTTGATCTAAAACAACATTCTGAAGCAAGCAAAGTTGATCTTTCATATTATGATGAAGAAACAAAAGAAAAATTTATTCCGCACTGTATTGAACCCTCTTTCGGTGTTGAAAGAATAGTTTTGGCAGTTTTATCTGATGCTTACACCGAAGATGAAATAGACGGTGAGCAAAGAGTCTATCTGAAACTTTTACCGAGAATTGCTCCGGTAAAAGTTGCGGTCTTTCCTTTACTTAAAAATAAACCTCAACTCGTAGAAAAAGCTCAAGAAATTTATAAAATGTTAAAAAAAGAAATTTCTGCAATTGCCTTTGATGATAATGGAAATATTGGCAAGCGCTATCGCAGACAAGATGAAATAGGTACACCTTTTTGCGTAACCGTTGATTTTGAAACTATTGAAAAGGGGAATGGGGTGACTGTTCGGGATAGAGACAGTGGAAAACAGCAAAGGATTAAAATTGAGGATTTATTAGTAAAAATAAATAATGAAATTCAATAAGCAAATTCTAAAAAATGGTTTAAAAATCATTACTGTACCAATGACTGACAATCCCGCAGTTACTGTGCTTGTGATGGTTGAAACTGGCTCAAAATATGAAACTAAAGAGATAAATGGACTTTCGCATTTTCTTGAACATATGGTTTTCAAGGGTACCCCCAGAAGACCCAAAGCAATAGATATTTCTAGAGAGCTGGACTCTCTCGGAGCACAATACAATGCCTTTACTTCACAAGAATATACTGGATATTATGCCAAAGTTAGTCCCAAACACATAAATACAGCTCTTGATGTGGTATCAGATATATATTTGAACCCTCTTCTTGATTCAAAAGAAATTGAAAAGGAAAAAGGGGTGATAGTGGAAGAAATAAGAATGTATCAAGATATGCCACAAAGACATATACATGATTTATTTATGAATTTAGTTTATGGTGATCAGCCAGCAGGTTGGAATATTGCTGGAACAGAAAAAAATGTAAAAAGCTTTAATAAAGAAAATTTTATTAAATATAGAAAAGATCACTATGTGGCAGAAGCAACATCTGTAATAGTCTCTGGTTCATTTGATGAAAAAGATACTATAGAAAAAATTAAAAAAGCATTTTCAAAGATATCTCAAGCTAAAAATCTCACCAAAATTCCAGTAAAAGAGAAACAATCAAAACCCGAAATTCTTGTAAAATTTAAAGAAACAGATCAAGCACACATAATACTTGGTTTTAGATCTTACAAAGCAAAAAGTAAAAATGATTCCGCCCTGACAGTTCTATCTACTTTATTAGGTAGGGGAATGAGTTCAAGACTTTTTCAAAAACTTCGTGATGAAATGGGGGTAGGATATTATGTCCATGCCAATCATGATGCATATACTGATCATGGCCTGTTCACTATTTCTGTCGGCATTGATACAAAAAGGATAGATGAAGTGATTACAACACTTATGTCTGAATGTAAGAGAATTATTCACGAGCCCATTTCAAAAGAAGAACTTAAAAAGGTAAAGGATTATATTTCTGGCTCACTTGTATTAGGACTTGAAACATCAGATGCTCAAGCTGAATATGTGGCCATAAGTCAAATACTAAAAAGTAAAATTGAATTACCTCAAGAAGAAATAAAAAGAATCCAAAAAGTTACAGCACAAGAAGTTAAAAAAATTGCAAAAAATATTTTTGTTGACGAGAAACTCAACCTTGCCATTATTGGTCCCTATAAAGACCCCAACCACTTTATTTCATTACTTACTTTCAAAAATTAGACATAGTGCTATACTCAAGATATGAACGATGGACGAAATTTTAATATAACCATAAATTCAAGCACTGTAGTCAAAATAGCCCTTATTATCTTGCTAATTTGGGGATTATTCTATATCAGAGATATTGTTCTTGTCATTTTGGCGGCTGTTGTAATAGCTTCTTCTATTGAACCATTGGTACTTTGGGCTGAAAAAAAGAGAATAAAACGCCTACTTGCTGTAATATTTATTTATTTATTGATTACTCTCATACTCATACTATTTTTTGTATTTTTCTTACCCTCACTTCTTGAGGAAGCCGTAGTCTATCTCAATAATATTCCTGAAAATATCAGTCTTAGTGATATCGGCTTTTCTTCAACAAATCAATTAGTAGAGACAATTTCAGATAAAAGTTTTTCTATAAAACAGTTCATTGAATCATTGAAAACATTCGTGCCGGGAACTAGCGAAAGTGCATTTAAAACTGCTAGCATTATCTTTGGTGGAGCATTGAGTTTTGTTCTTATGATCGTTCTTTCATTTTATCTGGCAGTTCAGCAAGATGGAGTAGGAAATTTTTTAAGAATTGTTTCACCGCCCAAACATCATGATTACATTATCAATCTTTGGAAAAGATCACAGAGAAAAATAGGATATTGGATGCAAGGGCAATTATTACTAGGTTTTATTATCGGCATTCTTGTATATTTAGGACTTATGATACTGGGTATTAAACATGCATTACTTCTAGCTTCTATCGCGGCAGTATTTGAACTCATTCCAATATTTGGTCCTATATTATCAGCTGTACCAGCAGTACTAATAGCTGTTGTTAATGGTGCAATTACTAGCGGTCTTTTGGTTATTGGTTTATATATCATAATTCATCAATTTGAAAATCATCTTCTATATCCTCTGGTAGTTAGAAAAATTATCGGCATATCACCAATTATTGTTATTATCGCACTAGTTATAGGTGCCAAGCTCGCAGGTTTTATAGGAGTTTTACTTGCTGTTCCTATTGCATCAGCTCTTATGGAATATGTTAATGATCTTGAAGAAGATAAAAGATTATATAAAAACTCTCTGATATAATAAGGACTTGAATTAACATTTGCCATATGTCAAAGAATTTTTATATCACCACAACTCTTCCTTATGTAAATGCCGATCCACACATAGGTCATGCCCTTGAATTTATTAAAGCTGATGTGATTGCACGAGCAAAAAAGATTGAGGGCTATGATGTTTTTTTCAATACTGGAACAGATGAATATGGTGCCAAAGTTCACAGCAACGCTATTGCCTTAGGTCAGGATCCACAAAAATATGTAGATAATAACACTGCGAAATTTAAAGAACTTATTTCACTTTTAGAAATTTCTCCTGATGTTAACTTTATCCGTACTACAGATGCCCATCATATAAAATCCGCTCAAGCTTTTTGGAAACTTTGTAAAAATCAAGGATTTATTTATAAAAAGAATTATAAAATCAAATATTGCGTGGGATGTGAACTTGAAAAAACGGATAGCGAACTTGTTGATGAAAAATGTCCAATACATCCATTAATGGCAATTGAAGAAATTGATGAAGATAATTATTTTTTTAAATTTTCTGAATTTGTTATACCACTTTTTGAGTTTTATAAAAATAATCCAGATTTTGTCATTCCTTCATTTAGATATAATGAAATAAAAGCTTTTGTAGAAAGGGGTTTGCAGGACTTCAGTATCTCACGCCTCACAAGCAAAATGCCATGGGGAATAGCAGTGCCTGACGATGATAGTCATGTCATGTATGTATGGTTTGCTGCTTTGGTAAGCTATATTTCAGCCATTGGTTGGCCTGATGATCAAAAGAAATTTAAAAAATGGTGGGTGGATTCTGAAAATGTAGTGCAGTACTGCGGTAAAGATAATCTCCGTCAGCAAAGCGCAATGTGGCAAGCAATGCTAATGTCGGTTGGTTTGCCGAATTCTCGCCAAATAGTGATCAACGGTTTTATAACCGGCGAAGGCGGTATAAAAATGAGCAAATCCTTAGGTAATGTTGTCAATCCACTTGATATTATAAAAGAATATGGAGCTTCGGCATTGCGTTATTATTTACTTCGCGAAGTCCATCCATTTGAAGACAGCCCCTTCACTTTGGAGAAATTCAAACAAGCTTACAATGCTTATCTGGCAAACGGTCTAGGAAATTTAGTTAGTAGAGTTATGAAAATGGTGGAAGCAAATGATCTTAAATTGGATGAAAAATCTGCACCAGCTCTTGATTCTAAGAAACATGCTGATTTTTATGCTCGCTACGAAATAAATAAAGTTTGTGATGATATTTGGGAAAGGATTCAGGAAACCGATAAATATATTCAGGAAAATGAACCATTCAAGACTATAAAAATTGACCCTCAAAAGGCAAAAAAGCAAATGTCTTTTCTCCTTGCTTCTATATGGCATATAGCCAAAGCCCTTGAACCTATTTTACCTTCAACCTCAATTGAAATACAAGAATGTGTGAAGAGAGGTAAAATGCCAGTACGACCGTTGTTTGTCAGAAAATAATATGAAATATATTGACATACACTGCCATCTTAACTTTGAGGCATTTGATATTGACCAAGCTGATGTGATTTCGCGAGCCAGAGAGAAAGAAGTAGGTATGATAGTAGTTGGCAATAACCTTGAAACTTCAAAAAAAGCAATTAAACTTGCCGAAGAAAATCCTGATATCTGGGCAATTATTGGCTTACATCCAATAGAAATTCCATGTGAGACATTTAATTTTAATTCATATAAAAAACTTGCTGAACATCCAAAAGTCGTAGGAATAGGTGAATGTGGTTTTGATTATTATCGTCAAGGATATGAAAATCGTGCCACACAACAGGAAATATTTGAGGGTCAAATCGCCATTGCAAATGAAGTCAAAAAACCACTCATGTTGCATTTGAGAAATGGAATACAACAAGAGCAAAATGCATATAAAGATGCAATTGAAATTATAAAGAAACACGCCAAAGTTCATGGCAATGTGCATTTTTTTGCTGGAAATTGGCAAGAAGGCAAACAATTTTTAGATTTAGGTTTCAGATTATCTTTTACTGGAGTGATCACTTTCGCTAAAGATTATAATGAAATAATTAAAAATGTTCCATTAAATATGATTATGTCAGAAACAGATGCGCCACTTGTGGCACCAATACCTTATCGTGGTCAAAGAAATGAACCATCTTTTATAACAGAGATTGCGCACACCATTGCTTCAATCAAAGGCGAATCTCCTGAAAAAGTATTACCACATCTTGTTGACAATGCGAAAAAATTGTTTTCTATATAGAAAAAAATTAAAAATTCATTAAGATTTAATACTTTTTTTATTCTATCTTCATCTCACTTTGCTAACATGTCACCATGTCATTCACCATGACATTGATAGTTGATCTATCTCTTTCTATATGCTAGTCTGCATGTACGTGCAAATTAACAACTTAATATGTGAACAATCTTGGCTGGCACGGCCATGCTCCGCTAAAATAAAGAACTAAAGGGCGGATTATTGCTCACTATTGCCTAAAAAGGCATAAAGACATGCAAGAAAAAGCGTTAAAGGAAGATAAGATGCAGGTATATGAAATAGGATATCTCTTGATATCTTCAATTCCACAAGAGAAAGTGATATCTGAAGTCACAACTCTAAAGGAAATCCTTTCAAAGAAAGGGGCAATTTTTATTGCCGAAGAGGATCCAGAACTTAAAACACTAGCATATACTATGGTCAAGAAGATTGCGGGCTTCAATCACAAATTTGATCAAGGGTATTTCGGCTGGTTCAAGTTTGAGCTAGCAAAGAAGGAGATTGAGGGCATAAAGAAAGCGTTTGAGGAAAATCCACATATGCTTAGAATGCTTATCATAAATACCATCAAAGAGCCTACATATCTAGGGAAAAAAGCTGTTGTTGCATCTATCATAAAAACTGAAGATGTATTAGGAACAGAGATTCAACCAGAACTAGCTATAGAAACTAAGGTTACACCCCCAGTAGTAACCCCCGCTTCAATTGAAGAGATGGATAAAAGTATTGATGAAATGGTGAAGGGAGCATAATTATTATTAACTCATTATAAAATTTATGTATTTAAACAAGGCAATAAT
>CAZZPF010000008.1:0-9887 GCA_964655515.1 uncultured Candidatus Saccharibacteria bacterium | reverse complement strand
TTTGAAAATCACATCAGCATGCTCATAAAAACTATGATTGGTCTTGCTTTTGCTAAATATGTCAGCGTGAAGTTTGAAAAAATTGATGGCAAAGATATCTGTTTAATAACAGTTCGAGAAAGTCACAAGCCGGCTTATCTTCTAAATGGCGATAAAAAAGAAGATTTCTTTGTGCGTGTAGGGAATTCCACCCAGCCATTCTCAATGAGCGAGGCGTCGGAATACATCAAGACGCATTGGGGATGAGATTAAACATCTTTTCTGTTTGCTCTTGCTCTATCTGTATTTGTCAAAAACTTTTTGCGTAAACGCACATTTTTAGGAGTGATTTCTAGATATTCATCTTCGCGCATTGTTTCTAGACCTTTTTCAATATCAAGTTTCCAAGCAGGAGTGAGCATAATATGTTCATCATTTCCAGAAGAGCGCATATTGCTAAGTTGCTTGCCTTTACAAGGATTGACATCCATATCATCACCTTTTGATGTGTCACCAATAACCATTCCTTCATAAACTTCTGTAGTTGGTTCTATAAAAATGCGACCGCGGTCCTGAAGATTCCAAAGGGCAAAAGCCAGAGCTTTTCCAGACATCATAGAGGTCATTGAACCAGTGCTATGCTTTTCAATTTCACCAGCATAAGTTTTAAAGTTAATAAATTGGCTAGAAAGGATTCCTTCACCTTTTGTATCAATCATAAAGGCACTGCGATAACCCAGAAGCCCGCGAGTGGGAATTTCATAAATCATGCGTGTTTGCCCTCCTTTCGTTTTCATGTCAATCATTTGGGCTTTTCTTTGACCCAATTTTTCTATAATGACACCAGTAAATTCTTCAGGAGTATCAATAGTAACCTCTTCAAATGGTTCACTTTTTATTCCATTTATATCTTTTATAATAACTTGTGGTTGAGAAACTTGAAGTTCATATCCTTCACGCCTCATATTTTCCAATAGTACAGCAATATGAAGTTCACCACGCCCAAAGACTCTGAAATAATCATTCGAACTGAAATCCACTTTCAGCCCAACATTCATTTCCAATTCTTTTTCAAGTCTTTCGCGGATCTGACGACCTGTGACGAATTTTCCCTCTTTTCCGGCAAAAGGGGAATTATTGACTAGAAAATTAAGAGAAATAGTCGGCTCATCAATCTTGATAGCTGGCAAAGCTGGCGTATCGGCATTGTCAGTAATAGTTTCTCCAATATAAATTTCTGGAAGTCCGGCAATAGTGACGATGTCTCCAGCGCTGGCTTCATTTATCTCTACTCTTTTTTTTCCTTCAAATGTAAAAAGTTTAGTCACTTTTCCAGAATAAATCGTGCCATCAATTTTCTTTACAAAAACATTTTGTCCATTTTTAATTGTTCCATTATAAATGCGCGCAATAGCCAGACGACCGAGAAAATTATCATAACCGAGATTGAAAGTCTGTGATGAAAGTGGAGCGCTTATATTTTTATCTTTATTGGCCGGCTGAATATGCGTCAAGATCATATCCAAAAGCGGTGTGATGTCTTTTCTTAGATCTGAAAGCTTTTTCATAGCTACACCTTCACGACCGATGGCGTAAATAGTGGGGAAGTCTAGCTGAGCATCATTTGCGCCAAGCTCCATAAAGAGTTCAAGAACAAGCTCATGTGCATGATCAGGATTGGCCGCTTGCTTGTCTATTTTATTTATAATTACAATAGGCTTCAGCCCAAGCTCAAGAGACTTTTTCAAAACAAAACGAGTCTGTGGCATAGGACCTTCTTGTGCATCAACAACTAAAAGCACTGTATCAATAGAACGAAGCACGCGCTCAACTTCAGAACCGAAATCAGCATGACCTGGGGTATCCACGATATTTATCTTCGTGCCTTTGTATTCAATAGAAGTATTTTTTGCATAAATAGTAATACCACGCTCCTGTTCTAGAGCGTTGGAGTCCATAGTGCCGTCCTCACCATGACCGCATTGAGTCATGATGGCATCGGTCAATGTGGTCTTGCCATGGTCCACATGGGCAATGATTGCGATGTTTCGTATGTCCATAATTAAAATAGAGCCACTGGCTCAAGTATTATAGTAAAGCATGAAAATATTAAAAAAGCAAATGAAAAAGGCCGTACCTCTAAGGCCGGCCACATTAGTAAATCATTTTATCTTTTACTCAACGACATGGTTTTTCCCTGAAATATCGCCTAAATGATGTTGATTTCTGATCACCTGGATAACACAGCAGATATTGACAAATAAATTATCAATAGAATCAGATGCGTCACAATGACAAATCATCACACCAGTATTTGAATTTATAACTTTCTTTATAATGTGATGAACAGATTTCTGATGAGTATCAAATCTTTTATCTAGAGCCCCAAAATGTATTTCTCCCTTTTCAGTCTCATTTTTTTTGCAGATACTTCTACTTGCATTTAAAATGATAAATGCACTTCTTCTGTTGAAAAAGCCATTTTTAATGCAATAATCTACTTGCCGTACACTACAGGAAAATCCACAAATTATATCACCAACCTCTTTGGATTGTTTTTTTTGTTTCCACTCATCCTCAAGTAATTGGAAGCAATCTTCATCAGGTAACAAATGTCCGCCACTTATAGTCGAAAAATGTTGCTTTTTGAAATTTTCGTCCTCAGCAAACTTTTTTCTAATGGCTTCGCCGATGCTGATAACCCGATGACCTTTTTTTGTAAGTAATTGAACAAGCTCTCTCTTACCTACACCCGGAGGTCCAAAAAGATGAATTGTCACATTTTGGGGCCTGTTTGCCTTAGAATCTTCAATTATGATTTTTTTTGCCATTATATCTTTATGTTCTGAGTTTTTGTTCAGCTAAAGTCATCTTTCCCACCATTTTGAAAAAGAACAGCCAGTTGAGGATAATAACACACATAATAAAAAATGCAAGTTTAAAACAAAAATAGAAAGTTATCCACATATTCATTAAAACTTCATACTTTCTTCATCAAATCTTAATGTCTATTTGTTATGGTAGTGATATGTCAAAAGAAAAAGAAGTAGAAAAACAAAAAGAAAAACCAGAAAAAATATATCAAATAATTACAAGTGAAAAAATGTTGCATGATATTCAATCCATCGTTGAATTAGTAAACTCACTTATATGTTATGGATATCATCGCAATACTTCTGATATTCATATAGACCCAACACCCGAAGGTATGGTCATTAGATTTCGAATTGATGGAATACTGACCTATACCGACACACTTTTAAACGAGTCTCATGAAGAGCTTATTGCCAGAATCAAGGTTTTATCAGGACTTAGAACTGATATACACTTTGTGCCACAAGATGGGAGATTCAAATTTTCTCATAGTCTATGTGAGTGCGATGTTCGAGTTTCCATTATACCAACGCATTATGGTGAAAATGCGGTGCTGAGATTATTGAAAACTGAAAGTGACATACCAACATTAGCCCATCTAGGTTTTTCTGAATATGATATTGATCGTATAACTCAAACTTTTTCATATCATCAAGGAATGATATTGATTACTGGACCTACTGGCTCAGGTAAGACATCAACACTTTATACATTAATTTCATCACTTTCAACTAACAATAATTCCATTATTACTCTAGAGGATCCTATAGAATATGCCATAAAAGGTGTTAGGCAAATACAAATCCACTCACGCCACGGCATCACCTTTGCAAACGGTTTACGGTCAATAGTTCGTCAAGATCCAGATATTATAATGGTCGGCGAGATTAGAGATACGGAAACAGCTCAAATTGCCACCAATATTTCTCTGACAGGACATTTGCTTCTTTCAACACTTCATACAAATTCAGCAATCGGGGCTATTCCTCGGCTCATGGATATGCAAGTTGATCCATATCTTGTTGCATCAACTCTCTCACTAGTAATAGCCCAACGACTTGTACGGAAAGTATGCAATCAATGCAAGGGAATAGGGTGCACTATATGCGGAAGTTTAGGGTTTAAAGGTAGAACCGTTGTAGCTGAAACACTTATTGTTGATGAGGAACTTAGAAAGTATATTATGTCACGCATTTCTCTTGCAGAGATTGGTAGATATGTCAAAAGTAAAGGCATGAAAACAATGTATGAGGATGGTATGGAAAAAGTGGAAAAGAAAATTACCACCAAGGAAGAGGTTTATAGAATTCTTCATGATTAATATAAGATACTATTATGATCGTATTTGGCTTTTAAGATCATTTTCTTTGTCTAATCAATTATTTTTTGCCCAAAGGTTATCTTTACTTATTGATTCAAATATTTCTTTGGTTGAATCACTTTTAATTATAAAAAATATGGATAATTCGCTTTATCGGAGGCGTGTATTAGATGTTTTTATTATAGATATTAATAATGGCTTATCTCTGTCTAGAAGTATGAAAAATTCTAGAGTATATTTTGAGCCAATTCTCACCACTTTAATACGAAATGGCGAGTCTTCTGGTTTATTAGTAAACGCCCTATCTCAAGCTTACAAATTCCTTGAAAAAAGAAATGAGTTAAAAAAGAAAATCATTAGTACCCTTATTTATCCCTCATTTATAGTTTTAGCTACTCTTGCTATGACCCTTTTTCTTATTCTATATATTTTTCCCAAAATTCTTCCCTTACTTGGAAGTCTCAATATCCAATTACCTCTGATTACTAGAATAGTTAAAGCATTTTATGAATATTCAATTGCATATGGTCTGTATATAATTTTAATTATTATTTTACTTTTTTCAACACTATTTATTCTTATTAAGAAAAATAAACAAATAAAAAAGATCATGCACTCTTTTCTATTTTCATTGCCAGTTTTAAATATCTATTTAAAGACATATTATTTATCAACTATATGTAACACTGCAGAGATGCTACTTTCATCAGGAAAATCAATACCTGAAGTAATTTTATTTTCAAAAGATTCCACCCCAAACATTTTATATAAGAAAGCTCTTGAGAAGATATATTCAGAATCAATACAAGGAATATCTTTTTCAAATTCAATGAAAACCTTCCCATCACTTTTTCCCACATTGATCATTGATATGTGTTCTATAGGTGAAAAAACAGCTAATGTATCTATATTGTTAGGGCATTGTGCAAAGATTTTTGAACAAGATTTAGACAATTTTCTCAAAAGATTTTCTTCCCTAATTGAGCCAATACTTATGGTAACTATGGGTTTAATTGTTGGTTCCATTGCTCTTTCAATTATTTTACCAGTCTATGAAATTACCAATCACCTCAATCATTAATATAAGTAAAATTCCTGCGCGTACGAATTTTACTAATAATAGTGGATTTTTGATTGTTGAAATAATGATTGCTTTTTCACTCTTTACTCTTTTTACTATATCAACATTTACCTTGATCTCATCAATACAAAATTTAAAAATTTGGTCTAGTAGAGAACTTATTAAATTAAAAGATTCTGCTTATATTATGGATAATTTTATTAGAAACCGTATATTCCTACCAGATATCCATATTTTCATGTATGGAAATGATTCCTTTTTAATACAAAATGAGCCATTTACTATTACTTATTCTGATTTATTGAATGCTTGGGGAGGGAATAACTGTTCACCCAGAATACATTTTAATCCTGCTAGAATGGAATATTTTTCTCAAGGAATAAATCTTGGTGTAGGAAATGTTAGTACAGATCTAGAAGTGCGTAATAATATTGTTTATCTGACGGCAAATTCCGCCACAGTTTCAAAACCCGATTTTTATATTATTGATGCTAAGAATGCTTCAAATCCTATAATTATGGCATCTATTAATACAGGTCCTGGTTTGAATGCTCTAGAAATTGCTGGTCCATATGTCTATGTTGCAAATGCTGGCACTACGGCACAATTACAGATTATTGATATACACAATAGGAATGCACCAACACTTATATCTCAATTCAAATTACCTTTGCCAGAAGCTTCTACTAGCCCGCCTATAGGAACTTCTATTTTTTATAATAAAGGATTTGTTTATCTTGGAACGACGAAGTGGAACGGTCAAGAGTTTTCTATAATTGATGTTAATGATCCACGCGCTCCATATTTGGTTGGAAGTTTTGAAACAAATACGCTCATAAATGATATTTTTTTTAGAGAAAATAGAGCTTATATTGCAACATCTGATATCGGTCAAATGAGAGTATTAGATATATCTGATAAAAGCTCACCTCAATTGTTATTTTCTTTTTCACCAAGCGGTTGGCAAACACAAGAAGGAAAAATTCTTGATTTCTTTGAAAATAGTCTTGGTTTAGGAAGAACAGTTGGTGGTTTCAATGTTAAAACAAATCACGAGGCATTCATATTTGCTAAGAGTTCTATTTTTACAGATTATAGTTCACAAGATATTCCCGGAGGTATATATGGAATGTTATTGCGCCAACCCAATGTATTTTTATTGACTCACTCACTACTACACGAATTTCAAGTTTGGGATTTTAATATGAAAAATAAAATATTTGATCTGTCTCTTGGCACAATGCCAGTAAAAATGATATGTGATTGGTCAACATTATTTTTTGCTACAGGCGACCAAAAGGCAATTTCAATTTTAAAACTCTAAAAATATGAATAAAGGATTTTCCTTGATTGAAACAATCGTTTATGTAAGTTTATTAGCCATTATTATCATCGGTGTTTTCTCATCCCTTATGTCATCAATATATACAAAGAAACCACTCATTACTAAAGATGATTATGAATTATTGATAGAAAATTTTCATGAATAAAGGTTTTATTGCATTAGCCCTTGTTATATCGGTATCAGCAATCTTGCTTGCTTTTTCTTTTATACAATCAATAGAAACCGCTCATTTTTTTGATGAAACCACTAGAAAAGAATATAGATTGATGAGTTATTACTATGCTTATGCATGCATTGACCAGGCCTTACTTATACTTGCACATGATTACTTTTTTACATTAAACCAACCAAAAGATTTAACAGATTTGCATTGCACCATAGATTCTGTCACAAATCAAAATGGCAATATCAATATTCATGTTCATGGAAATTATCAGAATGTCATAGTTTATCGCAGTGCCACAGCTATTATGCATGATTCATATATTGAAATTATTTCAATTGATTGAAATAAAAGAAAAAATAAGAGATAATACCATTTCCGCTTTCAAAATGGAAAATAAAGAAAAAATAACAAAAGAAAGTCTTTATACTGGTTTAAAAGTTTTACTTAAATATTTAACACAATACCGCAAAAGTATTGTCATTTTAAGCGTTATGGGCATTTTGTCGGCAATAGGAAACGGTATTATTCCATATATAGTCGGAAGATTTTTTGATGCCATTATCACACCATCCTTATTGACTCTTTTCAATTTTGTTTTACCTCTTTATGTGGCACTACTCATTCTTTGGGCCATTGTTCAGTGTATTACCTATATTCTAGATTGGCGTATTAATCTTACAAGTGAATATTTATCAAACACTATTTGGCTTGATTATCTAGCAAATGGATTCGGATTTCTTTTAAATTTACCAATCTCTTTTCATAAAAAAAATAAGATTGGGGAAATAGGGAGCAAAATCAATTCTGCAGCAAATTCACTTGAAACTATTGCGGGAAGAATTGTTATTGATTTAGCCCCACAGATTTTGAGTATAGTCATTGCTTTAGGGGTGGCATTCTATATGAAACCATTTCTAGCTTCTATTTTATTAATTGGATTGTTTATTTATATTTTTGTTTTAATTTTCAAAGTTAAACCCTTATCGGAATTTCAGAAAAAATATTATGACATATTGTCATATATGTGGGGAGATGCTTATGATGTTATTGGTAATACTCTTGCTATAAAGCAAGCCACTGCAGAGCAATACGAACAAACAAAGATGTCAAAAACCATGAAAAGCGCCGTACCTCTTTGGATGCAACTTACAAAGGTTTGGGGAACTCTAGGACTATACCAAAGATTTACTATTCTTATTACGCAAATCATAATTTTTAGCTTTTCAGTTATTTATATTCATCAAGGAACGATGACTCTTGGAGCACTCCTAGCTTTCAATGCTTATGCGGCAATGATTTTTGGACCCTTTGTTACTATTGCGCGCAACTGGCAAACCATTCAAAATGGCATTGTAAATATTCAAGAAACTGAAAAAATATTACAGATAGCAACAGAAAACTATGAATCAGAAAATTCAATTAAGCTCAATCTAGAAGGTAATATAAAATTTGATAATGTTTCTTTTTATTATGACAAAGATAAACCAGTACTTAAAGATATTTCGTTCAATGTAAAAGCTGGAGAAATCATTGCTCTTGTTGGTGAATCTGGTGTAGGTAAAAGCACACTGATAGATCTTATTTCTGCTTACCATTTTCCTATTAATGGAGAAATTAGAATAGACGGACATAATATTAAAACCATTAATCTTAGAAAACTTCGTTCACAGATCGCGGTTGTACCTCAAGAAGTTGTGCTTTTCAATGATACTATCAAAACCAATATTAAATATGGCAATTTCAATTCCACTGATTCAGAAATGACTGAAGCAGCACGCAAAGCCCATGCTCTTGATTTTATTATAAAATTTCCAGAAAAATGGGAGCAGATTGTCGGCGAGAGAGGGGTTAAGCTTTCAGTTGGACAAAAACAACGCGTTGCTATAGCTCGAGCCATTCTTAGAAATCCCAAGATTCTCATTCTAGATGAACCAACTTCAGCTCTTGATGCTGGTTCAGAACAAATCATCACAAAATCATTAGAGGAGTTGATGAAAGGTAAGACTACTTTTATTATTGCCCACAGACTAAGCACAGTTCGCAAAGCCCATAAAATTTTAGTGTTTAAAGAGGGAAGTATAATTGAGTCAGGCACTCATGCTGAACTTATCCAAAAAGAAGGAGGAGAATATAAAAGATTATATGATTTACAAATAGGATTACATTCATAAAAATTATAAAGTATAATTAATATATGAATCAATTTAAATCATTCGCACCAAGTTTTCTTAGGATTGGAATATCCCTTGTGATACTATGGTTTGGTTCAGAACAACTTCTACATCCAGATTTATGGACTGCATTCTTACCTAGTTGGGCCAAGTCATTACCGTTTTCGCAAATCACTTTTATTTATTTTAATGGTTCTTTAGAAGTGGTCATGGGGCTACTTCTAATAATAGGACTTTTTACGAGAATTGTGTCAATTATTCTGGCATTACATCTCTTAGGTATTGTTTTTACACTTGGTTATAATGATATTGCCGTGCGTGATTTCGGGTTATTTATAGCTCTTATTTCTATTTTTTTATACGGAGCTGATGATTACTCGCTAGATACAAAGCTTGACAAAAAGCTATAAATAGTATATAGTGTAGAGTAGAAGGAGAGTGCTTTATAAACCAAAAGCACGCTAAGAAAAAATCATGAAAAAAGTACTAATAGTGGAAGATGTACCTGATATTATCCGTGCATTCACAGCGATGATTAACTTCCTAGGAAGCTACGAAATTAGTAGCTCCCGAAGCAATGAAGAAACCAAGATCAAGCTCCAACAGGAGTTTGATATCATTCTGTGGGATAGGAATATCCTGGATGGCACAACAGACGACCTCATTGAAGTTGCCACCAAACAACACCCTAACTGTCTCCATGTTGGAATAAGTGTAGATGGAACAGAAATTCAGGTTTCGAAGGGTTGTACCATTGCCCTTCCGAAACCGTTCAGCTTGGCAGAACTAAAAAAAGTTCTGCAATTAGCCAACGAATCAGTTGTTGCCTAATGAAGCTCAACGAGTTCCGCGAAACAACTGTTTCGCGGGCTCTTTTTATTTAAAAACTATTTAATATAAGTAATATCTCTAGGATAAAAAGCATTGATAGTCCACTCCATGCTAATTTC
>CAZZPF010000007.1:0-2596 GCA_964655515.1 uncultured Candidatus Saccharibacteria bacterium | reverse complement strand
GCAATATGTCAAAAATAATTTTCAAAGATTCAATAAAAAATATCAAGGCCTGTGTTACTGTTCCGGGTTCTAAAAGCTACACAAATAGAGCATTAATTCTTGCCGCGCTCACAAAAGGTTCAGTCACAATTCTTAACCCGCTTTTTAGTGATGATGTTGATGCCATGCTTTCATGTCTTAAAACTCTAGGAATACGCTATATGGTTAATAAAACTAGTATTATTGTTACTGGAGATATAAGTGATGTGGTAAATGGCATATACAAATTAAATCCTCGATTCTCTGGTACTACGATTAGATTTATTTTAGCAGTATCAATACTCGTTCCAGGAGTTAAGATTATATCGGGAGAGAAAAGTCTAAATGCAAGACCGATTAAGGTACTTGTAGATGGATTACGCCAACTCGGAGCTGACTTAAAGTATCTTGAAAAAGAAGGATATCCTCCACTGAAAGTCACATACAGACCTCTGACGAGCAATTCTGTTCATCTTAATGGTGACATTAGTAGTCAATATTTTTCTGCGCTTATGATGATAGGACCTTGCATAGATGGTATCAAAATCAACGTCATTGGTAATCAAATATCAAAACCATATATAGATATGACTGCTGACATAATGTCAAAGTTTGGTGTTCAGGTATTAAATAATAAATATCACACATATACAGTTAAATCAAAACAGCAATATCGCAAACGTACATACGTAATTGAAGGAGATTTTTCTAGCGCGGGATATTTTTTTGCTATAGCTGCTCTTACAAAATCAACAATTACAGTAAGAAACTTGAATCCTGATTCAAAACAAGCAGATGTACAGTTTCTAACAATACCAAAAAGTATTGGGAACAAGATTTCTTACGGCAAGAATAAAGTAACTGTTCATGGTGTTTCTATAAAACCTATTACTGTAAATATGGAAGATTGTCCCGATCAAGCACAAACACTTGCCGTACTTGCTAGTTTTGTGAATGGTAAAACTATCATTCATGGCGTTAGGTCGTTACGAATCAAAGAAACTGAACGAGTCTTAGCTCTCGAAAAAGAGCTTAAGAAAGTTGGTGTCAAAACACATTCAACTCCAGATACACTCACTATTTACGGATCGATTCCAAAGCCAGCAATTATCAATACATACAATGATCACCGGATGGCAATGTCTTTTGCTGTTGCAGGAACGTATTTATCTGATTTGGTAATAAATAATTCTAAAATTGTAGAAAAAACATTTCCACAATTTTGGGGAATATTGCGTTCGATTGGAGTGAGCTTTAATAAAAAAAATCTATGAAAATATATTTTATGAGACACGGTCAAACTGAATATACCAAACTTGGTGGTGTCCCAGCAGGTCACATTGATGTACCTCTTACAGAAGAAGGGATTGCACAGATAGAGAAAATGTCTTCCGATATTTCAGTGGATTTGGATGAAATATATTCTTCAGACCTTATTCGTTGCAAAAAGACTTCTGAGATTATAAATCAAAAGTTTAATTTAAAAATAATTTATGATTCTCGTTTAAGGACACGAGACCTCGGTTCTATTGCTGGAAAAAAATTCAACGAAATAGATCCCACAGGAAAAATGTTAGAAAAAGACAGAAGTCAACAATATAATTACCGGCGGTATGGTGGCGAAGCTGTAGAAGACGTACTAAAAAGACTCAATTCTTTTCTTAGGGAAATACAAACTAATAAAAAAAATAAAAAAATTCTAGTGGTTACTTCTGATAGAATAATAAGCCTACTTTATTACATGTTTAATGGGGAAGCTTGCAAGATAATTAAAGTCACATCTTTACATGAATTTGAATTCCTAGAAAATTTTTTCTATATAACCAAAGAAGAAGTTTCGTATACTTTAAAAAATAACGAAGTTAGTATTAAAAATAATATATAATATCATGCCAGGAACTACATTTGGACAATTATTTAGAATAACAACTTTTGGAGAATCACACGGTGGGTGTGTTGGTGTTGTTATTGATGGGTGTCCACCCGGCTTATCAATCTCGCAGGCTGAAATCCAAATAGAACTTGATAGGAGAAAGCCAGGGCAGAGCAGTATCACTTCCCCTCGCCAAGAGCAAGATATAATTCATATTATGTCGGGTATTAGCGATGGAAAAACAACTGGAACTCCCATATTACTTCTTGCTTATAATAAAGATGCAAAGCCAGAGGACTATGAAAATCTTAAAAATATTTATCGACCAGGGCATGCTGACTATACTTTTCAAATGAAATATGGAATCCGTGATTGGAAGGGAAGCGGTCGGGCATCAGCACGTGAAACTCTAGCTCGAGTAGCAGCCGGAGCGATTGCTAAAAAATACTTAAAAGAAAAACTCAATATTGAGTGCATTAGTTATGTTGAGCAAGTAGGTAAAATAAAAACTGAGATTGATTTTAAAGAAGTGACGATGAAAGACATAGAGTCCAATATTATTCGTTGTCCTGATAAAAAAGTCGCAAAGCAAATGATTAAACAAATTGAATTAGTAAAAGATAGCTGTGATTCTATTGGAGGTGTTATTAAGGGAGTTATAAAAAATCTTCCAGTAGGCCTTGGTGAGCCAGTTTTTGATAAGCT
>CAZZPF010000006.1:0-11914 GCA_964655515.1 uncultured Candidatus Saccharibacteria bacterium | reverse complement strand
TCATTAGAAAACGCCAACTCGTGTGGCGTTTTCCTTTTGCTTAAAATCCTGTAAAATAGCAGGGTGGATAAAAAGAAAAAACCAGATAATCAAATAGCTTTTTACCAAGCACCAAATGGCGCTGTAAACATTGAAGTTCTCTTTGCCGAAGAGAATATCTGGCTTACCCAGAAAAGAATGGCAGAGCTTTTCGACTGTTCGTCAGATAACATTTCTCTCCATCTGAAAAATATTTACACTGAAAATGAACTCGAACAAGGCTCAACTACCGAGGAATTCTCGGTAGTTCAAAAGGGGGGTAATCGCGAGGTACACAGAAAAAACTTATTGTAAGGTACCCCGTTTCTTAGACACCTTTCCTTTTTCAAAAGAAATTTCACCCCCGCCAAAGAAAAACTTGTCGTGGCTGCGCCAGATCTCGCGAAGCGAGGCAACTGCCCCTTGCTTGCAATTTCCTGTCTGGTGGTCTATTCTGAAAGTAGTTCGAACGCATTTCGTCGCCTGCGGTGGCGAGGGTTTGGCCAAAAATTCCGAACCGAAATCCTGAACTTAAAAACTGCCAAAGAACCTGAAAAAAATATCGGCTCGAACTGCATTTTAATTTTGGGAAAAGAAAATCTTAATAAGGATTCCATTATTTATAACTTATGAATTAAAAACTATGAATAAAAGATATTGGTTAAAGGGAGCAATGATAGCTGTTATTATCCATATAGTTTTGTCACTGATTATTTTATCTATAACTGGTCTAAATCCGATAGGCAATAAAGATCTCATTGGCTTAGCCTTTCCAAATGTATTTCTTGGAGTACCAATGTATTGGTTATTTGGAATACCAATTGCATGGATAATGAATATATTGGGCAACGATTTTTTTGGTCGCTGGAGTATGTTGTGGTGGCTCTTATTATATTGGTTTGCAGTGGGAGCACTTATCGGTTGGATTTATGGAAAAATTAAAAACAGAAAAGTTAGTATTCAGTGAAGATGAGTTCATAAATAAGACCAATCATTCTTGCCTCCGACCATGCCGACTTTCATAAAATCAGTGAAGCGAATATGAATCAAATACTTTATACCTATAGATTTCATAAATAGAAAGTTTAAGAATTCACCGCCAAAGAAAAACTTGAAATTGTTAATGTTCAGACTATCTTCAATATAGACCACCACATTCCAACTTGATGAAAATATTATTTGTGTATGTTACAATGCTTATCTTACTATAAAATATTTATTATTAATAATAGTGATGTAAGAATATATACATATGAACACAAAGAAAATAGTAATAGGGATAATAGTTATTATAGTTTTGATTACGGTTGGTTATCTGGTTTTTGGTAGTAATACAAAGATATCCACAGTTGATAAGACAGACAATGGTGTGACTAGTGTCGTAAATAAATCTGATATAGCTCTAAAGATAAATGACACAACTATCTTAAAAACAACTTACGAAACACAATTTGCCACAACCATTGCTTCACTTAAAGCACAAAATATAGATGCCACAAGTTCTGAAATACTTTCAAAAATTAAAAATCAAGTTTTAAATGATATTATAAATAATGAGCTATTGTCTCAAGCTATAATCAAGGCCGGAATCAAACCTAGCTCGGAAGAAGTAGAAAAGGAATTTCAAAATATTTTGAAGCAAGCAGGTGGAGTAAAAGAACTTAATACTGAACTAGTTAAAAATAATCTTACAGAAGCTAAACTTAGAGAAAATATATCCAAACAACTTGCAATTCAAACATATTTATTACAAAATATTGACACTAAACTAATAACCGCAAGCAATGATGAAATCAAGACATTTTATGCAGATTATAGTAAAGCACAAAAGAATAGTGGACAAAAAACCATACCTCCTCTAACTGAATTAACCGTCCAAATCCAACAACAAATTATCCTTAATAAACAACAGCTTTTAGTAAATAACTTTATGGCTTCACTTCGCGAAAAAGCCAAAATAGAAATATTTATTTAAGTCAATATTCTCTATTGTCATGGGCATTGTAAAAAAAATCATCAGTTTTTCTCTTTGGATTATAATGGCAATTTTTATTTTACCCTGCGTTTTTGTGGCCAGCATTATCTATCCAATTTGGGAAAAATGGGGAGAAAATTTATAAAGAATACAAAAAAAGACTGATGTGATAGCATAATGTCATGACACCTACAATTTTTATTATATTTGGTATTACTGGAGATCTTGCTGGTAGGAAACTATTACCATCGCTTCTTAGTTTATATGTAAAGAAACAATTACCTTTAAAATTTGCTATTGTAGCATTTTCTCGTCGTTCTTTTAATAAAGAGGAGTTTAGAGATTATGTAAGAGAACACATGAAAATTAAACCCGGTCAATATAAGGAAGAGGATGTCAAACATTTTATTGATCATATGTATTATGAACAAGGATTTTTTGATAGGGCCGAATCCTATGCAAGTTTAGCATTTCGTCTTAAGACAATTGATGAGGGTTTCAAAATGTGTTCTAATAAACTTTTTCATTTATCTATCCCACCCACTTTATATGAATCTATTTTTGATTATCTTTATAATTCCGGATTAACTATTCCATGTGCAGGAGATGAGGGCTGGACAAGGATACTTGTTGAAAAACCATTTGGCAATGACATTGAAACAGCCAAACGACTTGATAATAAACTAGGAAAACTTTTTGATGAAGGTCAAATATTTCGCATAGATCATTATTTGGCAAAAGAAGCATTACAAAACATTCTTGCTTTTAGATTTACTAATTCGCTTTTTGAGCCGTTATGGAATTGTAAACATATTGATAAAATACATATTAAACTTTTGGAAAAGATTGGTATTGAAAATCGGGGGGCTTTTTATGACAATATTGGAGCCCTCAAGGATGTGGGACAAAATCATTTATTGCAAATGCTTGCCCTGATAGCAATGGATGAACATGATACCCTTGATCCTAAAAGCATACGCAAGGAGCGAGCAAAAATTTTAAGTCAACTTTCTCCAATTACATTAAAAAATGTCAGTTCAAAGGTGGTAAGAGGACAATATGAAGGATATAGATTTGAACATGGAGTAAAAGAACATACTCAAACTGAAACCTATTTTCGACTTGAAACTCATATCAAGACACCAAGATGGAAAAATGTTCCATTTTATCTAGAAAGCGGGAAGTGTCTTTTAGATACAAAGACAGAAATTGACATCTATTTTAAAAATTTCAAAGACGAAGATAAACAAAATGTTCTAACATTCCGTATTCAGCCAGACGAAGGCATAAAAATTCGTTTCTGGGTCAAGGTTCCCGGTTTTGATTTAAAACTTGAACCAAAAACCTTAAAATTCAAATATAGTGATTTTACCTCATTGTCAATTTTGCCAGATGCCTATGAAAGGGTTTTGTATGATGCCATTATTGGAGATCAGACGCTTTTTACAAGTACTGAAGAAGTTTTACATGCATGGAAATATATAACATCAGTCATTTCATCATGGCATTCGGTACCATTAACTATATATCAAAAAGGCGCAGAGGATGTGATTTGATAATAAAAAAAGAGACTTACTTGCGTTTACTTAAAATTACCATACAATATCTCCTATGTCACTCTCCATCGGCATCGTCGGACTGCCAAATGTCGGTAAATCTACCCTTTTTAACGCTCTTACTCAAAAAAGTGTGCTTGTGGCAAATTATCCTTTTGCCACCATTGATCCGTCAGTGGGCGTGGTGGCTGTACCCGATGAACGCCTCTGGAAATTATCAGAATTTTCAAAATCAGTAAAGACCATTCCTGCGGCGGTAGAATTTGTAGATATTGCCGGACTTGTAAAGGGCGCTTCAGCAGGTGAAGGACTTGGTAATCAATTCCTTTCTAATATCCGTGAGACCGACGCCATTGCAGAGGTTGTCAGAATCTTTGATGATGAAAATATCATTCATGTTGATGGAAAGATAAATCCAATCAAAGATATTGAAGTAATAAATTTGGAACTTATACTAGCCGATCTACAGACTATATCTAAAAGACATACTAATTTAAATAAAGAAGTAAAAGCCGGCAAAAAAGAGGCAATTATTGAAAATGGGCTTATAGAAAAATTGAAAACTTCTCTTGAATCGGGAAAGATGGCCTCTGTAGTCACAGCCGATGAATTTGAAAAGCCATTTTTGAAATCACTTCATTTACTTACATCAAAGCCATTTATGTATGTGTTAAATAAAAAAGCTGGTGGCAAGAACCTTGATGAAATAAATGACAGCAGATATGTAGAATTAGTTAAATTTTTTACGGATACAAAAGCAAAATGGGTAATTGTGGATGCTGGAATTGAACAAGAGCTAAAAGATATAGATCAAAAAGATAAAAAAGAATTACGCCAAGGACTTGGCGCAAATGATGATGGTATTGATAATTTAATAAAAAAGGGCTATGAGCTTCTTGATTTAATTACATATTTCACAACAGGTGAAGATGAGACTAGGGCATGGACTATTGGTCAAGGTTGGACCGCTCCGAAAGCCGGTACAGCTATTCATGGTGATTTTAAGGAAAAATTTATCCGCGCTGAAATTATTCCTTGGAATAAGCTTGTTGAAGTTGGTTCCTATAGCATTGCTCGCGAAAAAGGCCTAGTTCGCACTGAAGGGAAGGAATATGTGGTCAAAGATGGAGATGTAATTGAATTTAAGATATAACAATTGATTTTTTGTTCACTTTAAGATAGTGTTGTCACGGAACTAAAAATTGAAAGAAAGGTAATTATGAACAGAACCAATAAGCAGTGGATTCTTGAATTTGAAAAAAGAAAGGCATATTGGAATCATGATGGTAAAAATGTCAGAGCACATGCGCTTTTATCGTCAAACATGCATTCAGGTGGCTATTTTAATAGCGAATTGATAGTTTTAGATCCGTCATTGTTACATGAAGCTGTTTCAGATTTGCTACTTTTATTTACAGAGCGAGGTGGTGATTTGCATAGAGTTGATGGAGTTGTTGGTCCACAGAAAGGTGCAAGTAAGATTGCGAAATCAATGAGTGAATCAATAACAGCTAATCTAAACGAGCATTGTTTCTGGGTCTCTCCTGAAAAAGCATTTGATGGGGATTTTAAATCATTCACTTTTAATCCAAGAGAGTTCAGTTTATTATTTGGAACCTCCATATTACTTTGCGATGATGTAATCACCTCTGGTCAAAGTATAGAATTGACTGATTTAGCTATAACTAATGCTGGAGGTCATTCTTTACCGTTCATTATTACACTTGTTAACAGATCAGGACAGAATGAGATCAATGGAAGTAAGATAATTTCCTTGATTGAACATCATATGCCGATCTGGACGCCTGAAAAATGTTTACTTTGTAAAATTGGGTCTAAAGCCATTAGACCAAAAGAAAATGGAAACTGGGAATTACTAAATGCAAATTTATAAGTAATTCATCGAGTTTTTAACACCCACTTTCATAGGGTGGGTTTTTATTTTCTGTATTTATAATGAAAAATATTGTATTATTATATTTATAATGAACTCATACGACCATAAAAAAATTGAAAGAAAGTGGCAGAAATATTGGGAAAAGAAAAAAGCTTTTTATGCCAGAAAAGATCTTAAAAGAAATAAACAACAAAAGAAATTCTATGTTCTGATTGAGTTTCCATATCCATCTGGCGACGGACTTCATGTGGGCCATATCCGTAGCAACACTGCCATGGATATCATAGCTCGCAAACGCCGTAGAGAGGGTTACAATGTTTTATATCCTATCGGTTGGGATGCTTTTGGCTTGCCGACAGAAAATTATGCTATTAAAACTGGTATTCATCCCGCAATAGTTACAAAGAAAAATACAGACATATTTCGCAGACAACTCAAATCCCTAGGATTTTCATTTGACTGGTCTAGGGAATTCAATACCACTGATCCAAAATATTATAAATGGACACAATGGATTTTCTTGCAATTTTTTAAAAAAGGATTGGCCTATAAGAAAAAAATGGCTATCAACTGGTGCCCGAAAGACCTGATCGGTTTGGCCAATGAAGAAGTTGTTAATGGCTGTTGTGAGCGTTGTGGCACAGCTGTAGAAAAGCGTGAAAAAGAGCAATGGATGCTGGCTATCACAAAGTATGCAGACCGACTTCACAAAGATCTTGATGATGTTGATTATTTGGAAATGATTAAAATTCAACAGAGGAATTGGATAGGGAAGAGTGAAGGAGCGGAGATTGAGTTTATAGTTAAAAAAATTGATGAGAAAATCAAAGTATTCACTACCAGACCAGATACACTTTTTGGTGTTACTTATTTAGTTCTAGCACCTGAACATTTATTGGTGAAAGAGTTATTAAATTTAACTCAAAATCAATCAGAGGTTGAGAAATATATTAAAGACATAAAAAACAAAACAGATATAGAAAGAACTGATGCAAAATCTGAAAAAACAGGTATTGAACTAAAGGGTGTCATAGGGCTGAATCCAGCAACAAAAGCAGAAATTCCAGTTTGGATAGCTGATTATGTTCTCCCTGATTACGGCACTGGGGCAATTATGGCAGTGCCAGCGCATGATGAAAGAGATAAACAATTTGCAGAAAAATATAGTTTACCTATAAAAGAGATTGATCTTGCAAATAAAAAAGAAATAATTTCTAAGTACGGAAAAGCTATGACCAAATTCAAACTTCGAGATTGGATCTTTTCTAGACAAAGATACTGGGGAGAGCCCATTCCTTTAATACATTGCGAGAAATGTGGAATTGTTCCAGTACCAGAAAAAGATTTGCCAGTTAAATTGCCAAAAGTAAAAAATTATCAGCCCACTCAAACAGGTCAGTCACCACTGGCTAGTATTGAAAAATGGGTCAATACGAAATGCCCCAATTGTAAAGGCAAAGCCAAAAGAGAAACTGATACTATGCCACAATGGGCTGGTTCAAGCTGGTATTATCTGCGTTATACAGATCCAAAAAATAAAAAAGCTTTTGCCGACTTCAAAAATTTAAAGTACTGGACGCCGGTAGATTGGTATAACGGGGGAATGGAACATACCACATTACACTTATTGTATTCTCGTTTTTGGCATAAATTTCTTTTTGACTTAAATCTGGTGCCAACAAGCGAACCATATAAAAAACGAACCTCACATGGATTAATTCTAGCAGAAGGAGATGAAAAAATGTCCAAATCTAAGGGTAATGTCATAAATCCTGATGATATTGTCAAAGCTGTTGGCGCAGACACACTTCGTATTCATGAAATGTTCATGGGGCCCTTTGACCAAGCCATTTCTTGGAATACGGACAATATTGCTGGTTCACGCCGTTTTCTTGAAAGAGTATGGAAATTACAAGAAAAAATTAGTCCACATTCAAATTCTCTAATTGATACTTCAATACATAGAACAATAAAAAAAGTTACAGACGATATTGAAGAAATGAAATTTAATACTGCTATCAGTTCTATGATGATACTTATAAATGAATTTGAGAAAGCAGAGTCAATTACTAAGGAAAATTATGAAGTTCTTTTACATCTTTTAAGCCCCTTTGCGCCACATATTACAGAAGAATTGTGGTCAATATTAAAGAATAAACAATCAATACACCTTGCTCTTTGGCCAACATATAATTCTAGTAAACTTACTTCAAATGTTTCAAATATAATCATTCAGGTAAATGGCAAAGTGAGAGGAAGTCTAAAATGTTCAGTAGATATTTCTAATTCAGAATTAGAAAAAATGGCTCAAAATCTAACTGAAATACAAAAATGGATTGATGGAAAAACAATTAAAAAAACCATAGTGATCAAAGGTAAATTGATTAATATAGTAGTGTAATTTCAACAACATTGACATTGTATTAATGGTAATGTAGTATCTTGATATAAATTAAATGTAAATATGGCAACTATTCAATTCAAGCCCAAACAATCAACAAGGCGGCTTCTCTCTGTTTTACCAGATCGCGCTAAAGATGTGCTTACAAGTAGATATGGTTTAGGAAAAAAAACAGAAAAAATGACCCTGGATTCTATCGGAAAGATTTATGGCATAACTCGTGAAAGAGTACGCCAAATAGAGAATTATGCACTAACAAATATTCGTAAATCAGAAATTTATAAAAATGAAAAAGCCACTTTTTCAGAAATTGAAGAGCTTATACATAGTTTTGGTGGAATCGTTGTAGAAGATGATTTTCTAGGATCTTTTTCAAAAGACAAAGCCATTCAAAATCATATAAATTTTATCTTAGTAATTGGTGATACATTTAAGAAAAGAAAAGAGGATGAGGAATTCAAACACAGATGGCATGTCAATGAAGAGCTTGCAAAAAAAGTAGAAGAATCTATTCGTAAGTTATATGCCGGTCTTTCCAATAATGATTTATTGCCAGAGTCTGAAATAGTAAATAAATTTCTTAATCATTTAGAAGGTGTTTCTGAAAAATACAAAAATCAGGAAATTATGAGACGATGGCTGACACTTTCAAAGACCATTGGAAGAAATGCTCTCGGCGAATGGGGTGTGGCTAGTTCACCAAATGTAAAAACAAAAGGCATGCGTGACTATGCTTTTTTGGTTATTCGTAAACACGGTTCGCCAATTCATTTTAAGGAAGTTGCAAGACAAATCACTCAAGTATTCAAAAAGAAAGCTCATGTTGCCACAACCCATAATGAACTTATCAAAGATCCTAGGTTTGTTTTGGTTGGTAGAGGACTTTATGCTCTAAAGGAATGGGGATATATGTCTGGCGTTGTAAAAGATGTAATTAAAAAAATTATAGAAAAATACGGCCCACTTACAAAAGAAGAGGTTATTGATAAAGTGCTTAAAGAACGCTATGTCAAGGAAAATACCATAATGGTTAATCTTCAAAATCAAAAGTCATTTAAAAAAGACAAAGAAGGTAAATATCACCTAATTGACGAGAAAATTACAGCATAATAGAAAAGTCAAAACCACTTACGAATTTTCTATGTTATAATATATAGTATATGAATCATTTTGGGGATTTCTTTCCATCTTTACAATCTAGTTTTCAAAATGAAATATTTGGTCAAGTAATACAAGTGCTTATTACTGTTTCTCCAGTCATTCTGGCGCTAATACTTTTTATGATATTTTGGCCCATTTGGATGAACTATGTCCGTTCCTCATTTTTCTTTTCTCTTAAATATGCCTTTCTTGAGATTAAGTTACCGAAAGAGACCCTCAAATCCCCATTAGCCATGGAGGTTTTTCTAAACGCTATTCACAATACTGCAGATGGAAGTAAGTTTTCTCAATATTGGAAAGGTGAAATACGCCCCTTTTATTCACTTGAAATAATTTCTGTTGAGGGTCAGGTAAAATTTATAATTTGCACTGAAGATAGAAGAAAAGGCGGAGTAATTTCACCTCTTTATTCTCAATTTCCCGGAATTGAAATACATGAAATAGAAGACTATACAAAAGGCATTCATTTTGACCCAAAAGAAACAAAGATCTGGGCAGGAGAATTTAAATTTACAAAAGAAGATCCTTATCCAATTAAAACTTATGTTGATTATGGATTGGATAAAGATCCAAAAGAGGAATTCAAAGTTGACCCTATGGTTCCCATGATTGAATTTTTAGGTAGTGTTAAAGCAAATTCACAAATCTGGATACAAATATTGGTGCGAGCTCATAAAGATGATCAAAGAAAACCCGGTCATTTATTTAAAAAGACAGATTTATGGCAAGATGGGGCAAAAGAATTAGTCAATAAAATTATGCTTCGTGATCCGAAGACAAAGGTTGCCGGCATAAAAGATGAAACAACCGGTTTTACGAAGCTTCCAAGTATTTCTGAAGGAGAAAAGAAAATTGTAGAAGCTATTGAGCGCGCTGTTTCCAAACCCGCTTTTGATGTAGGAATTAGGGCAATATATATAGCCAAGAGAGAGATATTTGATACACCATTTGGCATTGGTGGTATTATTGGCAGTTTTAAGCAATTTGGTTCAGAAAATCTAAATGGATTCAAGCCCAACGGTAATAAATGGCATAATAAATTCAGCGGAAATCCTTGGGAAGATTATAAAGACATGCGTCGTAATAGAGAATCGCGTTTGGCTCTTTTGGCGTATAAATATAGATCATATTTTTATCCGCCATTTGAAAGCAAACCATTAGTTTTGAATACCGAAGAACTTGCAACCATCTATCATTTTCCTGGTCAGGTGGCAGGAACACCAACCCTTTCGCGTATTCCTTCAAAAAAAGCACAAGCCCCAGCCAATCTCCCTATATAGTTTATGCAATTATTTTCCAAATATTTTATAAGAAATATAAGTTTCATTACTATAGTTGTTTTTATAATAATGCTTATTATTGCCTCACAACCGCCAGAGAATTTTCCTATTAAACAATTTGATTTCCATATCCTTAAAGATAGCTCACTTAATACAGTTACGAATTCACTTGTGGAAAAACACATTATTTCTTCATCCTTTATTTTCAAAACCTCGGTTGTATTATTTGGTGGACAGAGAGGATTATTTGCAGGGGATTATCGGCTTACAAAACCTTTAAATACCATAGCCATTGCTTTTAGAATGGTCAGAGGCCATCAAGGTCAGCCCAAAATTCGTATTATAATCCCAGAAGGAACAAATGTTTATGATATGGCATATATTTATATGACCAAGTTATCTGATTTCAATGCTCCGCGCTTTGTTTCTTTGGCAAAGAGATATGAGGGCTATCTTTTCCCCGATACATACGATTTTTTTGCGAACGCCAAGCCAGAGGAAATTATATCAACGATGAAGAAAAACTTTTATCAGAAAATAAAAACCATTGACAACGATATCAAAGCTTCTAAAAGATCATTAAAAGATATAATAATTATGGCGTCTATAATTGAAAAAGAAACTAATGCCGATGAATCCAGAAAAATTGTAGCCGGTATACTTTGGAAAAGAATTGATAAAGAAATGTTACTTCAGGTTGATGCCCCATTTTATTATATAACAGCAAAAGCAGGAAATTTTAGTTTGGATGATCTAAAAATTGATTCTCCATACAATACTTATAAATATAAAGGATTACCTCCATGGCCTATTACAAATACTGGACTTGATGCCATACTTGATGCCATTCATCCTATTGAAACTTCTTACTACTTTTATCTTACTGGCAAGGATGGGGAGATCAGATATGCTTCCACATTTGCAACGCATATTGATAATAAAAATAAATATTTAAAATAAAATTGACATGCAACAATCACTCACGCTACAATGAAATTAAGTTCATTGTATGTATGCAAGAAATAATTTTAAATCAGGTTTACGAATTGCGTTCCAAAGCTGGTATTACCCAAGAAGCGTTGGCCGATGCGCTTGGGGTAACGCGCCAGACAATTATTGCTATTGAAAAGGGAAATTATACTCCTTCGGTCATTTTGGCACTTAAAATAGCAAAATTTTTCAAGAGGTCATTAGAAGAAATCTTTTACATTAAATATGAAAAATAATTTTTTACAAGAAATCATTGTCTCTCTGGTACTGGTCATCCTGCTTGTTTTATTCCTCAATCCTTTTGAGCTTTGGATGCCTCCCATTCTCTTGATGATGATGGTGCTAGGTCTTGTTGTGGTATTCAGTCTATTTGCAAGTTTTATTTGGCGAGAGAACAACAAAGACGAAAGAGAGGGTCTTCATAAGATGATGGCAGGTCGAATTGCCTTTCTTGCTGGCACGGCTACATTGGTAATCGCTATTATTATTCAAAGTTTTAGGCACGAGCTTGATGCTTGGCTCGTGGTTACTTTAGGTGTAATGATTTTAGCAAAAATTGGCGGTTTACTTTATGGTCGAATTAAATATTAATGTAAAAATTTCAAAACTATGACAATAAAAATATATAAAACAACA
>CAZZPF010000005.1:0-5372 GCA_964655515.1 uncultured Candidatus Saccharibacteria bacterium | reverse complement strand
AAAAACTGTACAAAATGTCAGAGAATGAGGGCAATAAATAATTAGGTATACTACTCAATAGAATATATAACTCCCATATCAAAATAAATATTATTAAACTTATAAAAAAAGTCGTATATTTATTCATTCACAAGTTCCTTTCTTAAATTGATAATATATTTGAAAAACTTTAAAGAGTTCCTTATAGGTTTGTTCCTCCTTCTAAAATTTACAGTTATTATTTTTTTTATTTTTGCAGGTTTATTAGTTAACACAACAACTTTATCAGATAAATAAACAGCCTCACTCAACGAATGTGTAACAAGAATTGTTGTTTTCTTTCTTTTTTTTTGAATATTCAATAACTGATCTTGCAACTCTTCTCTATTTAACTCATCAATCGATGAAAATGGTTCATCTAGTAATAGTATTTCAGGATTAATTATTATACTTTGTAGTATCGATACAATTTTCTGAGTACCCCCTGATATTTCATAAGGTTTATACAATGCTTTATCATCTAGATTCACTAACTTTAGTAAATCTAGAGCTTCGTCCCGATTTACTGTTTTATTTATCTTTTGAGGTAATAAAATATTATCTATAACATTTAACCAAGGTAGTAATGAGGGTGTTTGAAAACAATATCCAATGCTAGTATCTTTTTCTTTACTATTAATAGCAATTGAACCACTAATTGGCATTATCAATCCAGCTATTAATTTTAATAATGTTGACTTTCCACAACCGTAAGGCCCAATAATTGAAATAACCTCACCTTGTGATACTTTTAAACTAATCTTATTTAATGTCTCTATACTCCCATATGAGTGACTCAAATTTGAGATCGATAATGAGTACATTATTATTTTAAGAAGTCATTGGTATACGCTGATTCAACGTTATTAGAATTCTTTATTAACCCTTGATCTATCAGTACTGATAACATTCCTTGCCATACATTTTTGTCTGAGTAACCTACTCCATTAGAGTTCTCTATTAAGTCTTTACTTGTAAGAATAAAATTCAATTCATTTTCTCTAACTAGTTTTGGATTCTTATTTATAGTCTCATTAACTGCATAATCAGTTTCATTTAGTGCTATATTCCAACCTTCAATTGTAGACTTAATAAATCTACGCACTAATTCAGGATTGTTTTTTATCATTTCTTCTGTAGTAAAGATTGTATCACCATAAAAATAGATGCCGTAATCTCTCGGTTTTATTATGTTAACTTCTATTCCTTTTTGTTTTAATACAAATGGTTCATTGACTTCATACCCAACTTCAGCGTCTATGCGCTTATTAATAAATTGTGAAAGATCAAATGTCTTAGGTTCTGAGATAATACTTTTTTCATCAATACCTTCTTTAGAAAGAAGAGCGTTATAAATAATTTCATCGTCATCAGCGCTTACTATTCCTATTTTCTTATTTATTAAATCTTTAGGCGATTTAATATTTTTTTCTACTAAAGAGTAAATAGCAATTGGGGATTTTTGATATATAACCGCAACAGCTACTACTGGAACTCCTTTATCTCTTGCTAATAATATTTGATTTCCACTTGTAATACCAAAATCATCTACACCTGAAACCACCATTTGAATTGGAGAGATATCTGGCCCACCTGGGTTTGAAGTTACATTTAAATTATTTTTTTCGTAAATTCCTTTACTTTGAGCTGTATAAATTCCTGCAAATTGTGCTTGATCTATCCACTTCAAACGAATAGAAAGATTATCCGTTGTGGGAATAGTTTGTGAAGTCTTGGTTGAAAAAAGATTCTGGTATAGGAATACCCCTAAGACAATAAAAACGAATACAGAGACAATAGTTATAATTTTATTTTTCATACTTACACATCAATGAGTAATAAATGAATTCTACGTTTGAATTATTTGAAAGTCAAGACTGAAAATTAAATGGAAGCTAGAAGTTCAAATCCCTTAAGAATATATTTATCAACATTGGGAGAAAAATCAAATTGACCTATCTCATCCTTAGAAATCCATTTTACATTGCTTGTATCTTCAAGGGGCTGGGCTTCTCCTGATTTCCAATGACAAAGAAACATCAGGGCAACTACATGCTGACCTGTTGACCTTATAAAAGTATTATTAACAATAAGCTGCACATCATCTTCAATTTCAATACCAGTTTCTTCTCTTACTTCATCAGATAATGTTTTTTCAATAATATTCCAAACATTCCCTTCAGTTTTCTCAACTTTTCCACCAGGTATTGTCCATTTACCAGGATCATGAGTTTCTTCTGGTGACCTTTGAGAAACTAATATTTTTCCATCTTTCTCTACTACAGCATTTACAAGAACTAAATGAGTTTTATCAAGTGCTAAATCAGCCATACAAGGCATGATATACTTAGTAAAATAAAAACACAACAATTAAAATTGCTTCGTAGAGAGTTACTTACCAGGTCAAACAACTATTAGTACAGATTTTGGAAGATAAAATATTAGGTTCGATCCGTCCTATTACTATTGAGGCTGGCTGCGGGACTTGGATGAATACCTTGCTTCGCAAGAACGGACCACATCCACTTCGTGTCTGCTAGCCAGAATCTTTACCCAAACAAAAAAAATACCCACCCATTCGGTGGGATTTTATTTTGTTGCGGGACATGGATTCGGACCATGATAGACGCCTCCAAAGGGCGCCGTCCTACCATTAGACGATCCCGCAGAATAGTTGTAATTATACCTAATTGACAAGCGCTTAACAAACGTGCATACAATAGTAGTAAGGAAAGGAGGTGATATACATGGACGTTAAAATGTTAGTCGGCTGGATTTTGGTTATCGGAGCCGTGAATTGGGGTTTGGTCGGTCTTTTAGACTTGAACTTGGTTCAGTCAGTATTCGGTACAGGCGTAATAACCAAAGCCGTATATGGCGTAGTCGGTTTGGCCGGAGTATACAAAGCCTATATGATGTTAACCAAACTGAAATAGTTTTAAGTTAACAGATATTATTTTTTCAAAAAGCCTCCTGATTTTGGAGGCTTTTTGGTATCTGGAGCGGGAAACGGGATTCGAACCCGCGACATCCTACTTGGCAAGCAGGCACTCTACCACTGAGTTACTCCCGCGAGCATAGCGAGCGGGAGAAAGCTTTGCTTACTCCCAAACTTTATCACTACCTCGGGTGCCACAGCCAGGAATCGAACCCGAATAAAAAGTTCTTCAAACTTCCGCCTTGACCAACTTGGCTACTGTGGCAATTTACAATAAGTTTCTGTTTGTGAATGACAATTAGGACACAAAAAACACAAGTTCTCTGGTCTATTATCTAGTGGGTTGCTGTTGATATGCTCAATCTCTAATCTAATCGGCATATTTTTCCACTTATACAGTTTACACTTATTACATTTATACTCTCTACCTATTTCCAATAAAGCTCTTTTTAATAATCTTCCTCTAGCTCTTACCCCATTATTTTGCATTTTTAAGATTTCTTCTGGTTTTTTCTTTACTGACCCACCAATATGTTTTTCGCCCTTATTCCAAGCTTGTCCTAAAAAGTGCGAAGTATTGATTTCGTAGAACTTAATTCTATTAATTAAATAAGTTCTCAGAGCTCCGGATGTCAAAGAGGCTTCTAACGTTCTCATCACGCCTAACATAGAAACATTGCTTTTTACTGCAATGTCTAAAACTTCCTTCGTATACTTTAACGCAGACACTTATACATAATACAGCATGTAATATGCCTTGACCATACCCTTAAGATTTCAATGTGCGTGTAAATTTTACCACTTTTTTATTTCACAGTCACGCTTTTGGCGATGTTGCGGGGCTTATCCACATTATGCCCTAGTTTTACCGCCATATAATATGCCAAAAGTTGCAGGGGAACTATATTCATAATTGCCGAGGTTTCGCCGGTATCCGGCACCGGCAGATAATAATCAAAACTATCATGCGGCTTTGGGGCAATCCCTATCACCCAGGCTCCACGGGCTTTAACTTGATTTACGGCGTTTATGACATCTTCTTTGGCGATATCTTCGGATACTGCCACCACCACCGGCACACCTTTTTCCATTAGAGTAATAGCATAATGTTTCAGATCTCCGGCCGGCATCCCGTGAGCATGAATATACGCCCCTTCGATAATCTTTATCATGCCCTCTTTCACAATATTCAGGTTTTGATACTTACCCAACAGGAAAATATCTTTTTTCTCGGCAAGTTTTTTGGCAAGTTTTTTAATATGTTGATGATTAGTTTCTGAGTTTAAATACTTTTCCATTTGTTTAGACAATTTAACCAGATTATCTCGACCCTCTTTGGTCTGGTTATTGACCATCTTAGCAACTAGATATCCCCAAGCGATCTGCGAGGTATATACTTTTGTCGACATTACGCAAATTTCCGGTCCGGCATTACTCATAAATTTATAATCCGACATCCGAGTCATCGTAGAACCCGGCATGTTCACAAAAGTGGCAATTTCTACACCTTTTTGCTTGGCTTTTTCTAGAACTTCCAACACATCCGCCGACTCGCCGGATTGCGAGGGGGTGATAATCAGATCACCTTTTGTAAACAAATCATAGTATTCAAGCGCGTCTGCGGCGGTAAAGTTTATCGCCTTAATCTTCGGGAAAATCCGCAAATACAAAGCCATTTGTGCTGCCGCCCCGCCCGCCGTACCAATCGCCACCGCATAGACATTTTTGGCTTTTTTAATCGCTTGAATAAAATCCTTATACCGTAAAAGATCTTGATTGATTACCTGGTTAATCACATAGGGATTTTCGTGAATTTCTTTCAGCATAAAATGTTCATATCCTTCTTTATCCACTTTGCTTTTTTCAAAATTTATTTTTTGCAGTTTCGGAATAACGCTTTTACCGGAGTCTGTTTCTAATAATTGTAATTTCTCGCCTGATGCGACTACCATCTGTCCATTGTCGACTACCAAAAACTTAGAGACTTTCGGCGCAAAAGAGAGAGTGTCAGAGGAAAAAAAGATTTCGTGCGTTGCTTCGTTTACACCAATTACCAGCGGAGAACCATTTCTCGCAGCAATTAATTCATTATTATTGGTTAAAACAATCACCGTATTCCTACCTTCTAATTTTTTAAAGGCAGCTCTTAGCGCATCTTTGATATTCTTGCGGGATTTCACTTCCTCTTCTACTAATCTAACAATTACCTCGGTATCTGTTTCGGTATAAAATTTATAACCTTTTTTAGATAGAACTTCTTTCAGCTCTTGATAATTCTCCACAATGCCGTTTTGAGCCAAACAAAAACTTTTGTCGGTAGAAAAATGGGGGTGGGCGTTATGTTCTTTAATGCCGCCGTGAGTTGCCCAACGCGTGTGGCCAATACCGATTTTTGCATCCGGTAAATTAATAACGC
>CAZZPF010000004.1:0-27243 GCA_964655515.1 uncultured Candidatus Saccharibacteria bacterium | reverse complement strand
AAATGGCGCATTATTTATAAAAGTTTTTGACGCAAATGGAATAGCAGTTCCCAATGCATCAGTTCATATTGTAAATTCTACAATAACGCCCAATATCGTTATTGATGATGTAACTGATATAAATGGATTTTTACAAATAGTAGATGCCCCACCAGGTTCCGAAGCTTATCAAATAACCGTTACCAAATCAGGTTATTCAACCGATAAAACATATCCTACAGGAGGATCGGGCAACCCTAATCCCATAAAGCCACACGCCAATGTTGTCTTGCAACAAATTACTCAGATCAGTTTTTCTATTGATAAGTTAAGCACACTCTCTTTTTCAAGCGTTACCCCTGAATGTGTTGTCGTGGGAGGTATAAATTTTTCTTTGAAAGGATCAAAATTTATCGGTCTTAATGTTCCAAAATATTTTCAAAATTTAATTACAAATAGTTCCGGCAATTATTCAAATGGGGCAATGGAATGGGATTCATATACAATAACAGGTATTGATAGTGCATATGATATTATCGGTATAAATCCCTTAAATCCAATTAGTCTTAGTGCTAATAGTTCACAAAATGTTTTGCTGATTGTTGTACCTCAAAATCCCAAAAGTCTTTTGATAACAGTTAAAGATAGTGCCACACAACTACCCATTACTGATGCCATTGTCCGTGTGACATATGGAGGATCATATGATCAAAGTAAAATCACTGGTCGTGGTTTCATAAATCAAACAGATTGGTCTGATGGGGGTGGTCAGACTTCATATATTAATAATAAAAAGTATTTTTCTGATGATGGAAATATTAATACCATTAATCCTGCAGGAGAAATCAAATTAAAAAATGTTTTTGGTTCATATAATCCAAGCGCATGGCTAGAATCATCTACCATTGATACCGGTTCAACTAGTAATTATTATAATCTTGTATGGACTCCCACAGATCAACCAGTATCTTCTGGTTCCAATAGTGTTCTTTTCCAATTTGCTAGTTCAACCACCACACCAACCACTTGGGATTATAAGGGCCCCAATGGTACTTCAGCAACATTTTATACTTCACCAAACACAGCACTTTCTACAGTCCATAATGGTGACAGATTTGTCCGTTACAAAGCATTTTTAAGTTCGCAAAGTACGACTTCAACACCCAATATTTCCGATGTATCATTTACAGTAACTTCCGCCTGCACTCCGCCTGGACAAGTGGTCTTTTCTGGTCTTTCATCTGCAACTTATCATATTGATGTTAGTAAAACTGGCTATATAACAGGAATTGCCGATGTAGATGTTAATTCTTCATGGCAAGAGAAAGAAATAATTTTATCACCATAATATGAAATTTATTAAAGGATTCACTCTAATAGAAATAATAATTGTCATTGGAATACTTGGTTTAATTATCATTGCCGTTAGTTCTTTTCAGAGAAATGTCTTGATTTATAATAAATTTTCACAAGATTCTCTTTCTAGTGCCCAAGATGCAAGGGCCATTTTAAGAACTATGGTAAAAGAATTAAGATCAGCATCGCCAAGCAATAATGGCGCCTTTTCTATCATTCAAGCAGCCACGAATACTATTTCTTTTTTTAGTGATACTGATGCCGATGGATTAAAAGAGCAAATTCGTTATTTTTTAACAACAACAATTCTAAAAAGGGGCACAATCAAACCAACTGGATCACCACTAACTTATAATTCAGCCAATGAAACCTTCTCATTTTTAGCTTATAATATAAAGAATTCCACCAGTACCCCATTATTTGAATATTTTGATAATTCATATGCTGGAACAAGTACTTCACTTACACAACCAGTTACAGCCACACAAGTTCATTTGGTCAAGATCAATCTAATTATTGATGTTGATCCAAATCGAGCCCCAATACCTAGAACCTACACATCACAAGTAAATTTAAGAAACTTAAAAGATAATTTATGAGAAAATACCATTATTTTTCAAAAGGATTTATTTTAGTAAATGTTCTTGTTTTTGGAGTAATTGCCATTATTGTCACTACCGCTCTTGTTAATTGGGGCGCCACAATGCTTAAAGGTACCAGGCAATTAACCTCAAGGGAACAGGCCATACAGATTGCTGAGGCTGGAATTGACTACTATCGTTGGCATCTTGCTCATGCATCTACTGATTACAAAGACGGAACAGCAACGACGACAAACGGCCCATTCATTCATGATTTTAAGGATAAAGATGGAAATATCATTGGTCAATTTGCTTTAACTATAATTCCACCAATAACTGGCTCAACTGTAATAAAAATTAAATCAAAAGGCACAGTTGTAAAAGATTCTTCAGTATCAAGAACTATTCAAGTTACCTTAGCCATTCCTTCATTTGCAAAGTATGCTGTAGTAGCCAATGATGTTATGCGTTTTGGAGCTGGCACTGAAGTATTTGGACCAGTTCACTCAAATCAAGGCATTCGTTTTGATGCTATTATACACAACCTAATAACTAGTGCCAAAGATAAATACATAGATCCTGATAACGGTTCTCATAATCCATCTTGGTATCAATTTGGCGTTTATACTACGGTCAGTCCATCAGAATTAAATACCAATTCTACTCCTCCTACAACAATTCCAAATCGTCCAGATGTATTCATGGCTGGAAGACAATTTCCTGTTGCTGTTGTTGATTTTCTTGGAATTACTACAGACCTAGCGGGAATGAAATCTAATGCTATAGCCAATGGCAGATATTTTGCGGCATCAGGAGCTCAAGGTTACCATATTGTACTTAAGACAAATAATTCTTTTGATCTTTATAAAGTAAATTCTCTTAAATCTGCACCAAATAATTGTACAAATTCTCAAAATCAGACCAATTGGGGTACTTGGAGTATAAATACAGAGACCTTCGTTCAAAATTATACTATACCTACAAATGGAATAATTTTTGTTGAGGATCATGTTTGGGTGAATGGACAAATAAATGGTACTCGAGTAACTATTGCTGCCGGTAAATTTCCCGACAGTTCAAGTACATGGAAAGATATTACTATAAATACCAATCTCCTTTATACAAATTATGATGGACAAGACACAGTAGCTTTGGTTGCTCAAGGAAATATAAACTCCGGTCTCTATAGTGATAATATTATGAGAGTAGATTCTGCACTCATAGCTCAAAATGGCCGTATCGGTAGATTTTATTATTCAAGTTCATGTGGTGCTACCTATAGTCGTTCCACTTTAACATTATATGGAATGATCGGAACTAATAAAAGATACGGTTTTGCCTATACTGACGGTACTGGCTACATTAATAGAAATATTATTTATGATGGTAATCTTCTTTATGCTCCACCACCAAGCTTTCCATTGACCTCAAATCAATACTCAACACTCTCTTTTGAGGAGGTTCAGTAAATGTTATACTGTTTTCATGAAAAAGAAGATAATCATTGGAAACTGGAAGATGAATCCCAATACTGTAGATGATGCACGCAGGACATATCGCTCCATAAGAAATCTTTCCAAGCGACTTTCCAATGTTCATACGGTTATTTGTCCACCTTTCGTTTTTATTCCATTATTCAAATCTACTCAAGGATATCCTATTGGTCTAGGCGCACAGAATGTTTATTTTGAAGAACAAGGACCATATACAGGCGAGATCAGTGCTTCTATGCTAAAGGGTTTGGGTGTCAAATATGTCATTGTTGGTCATTCAGAGCGTCGTGCTATGGGTGAGACAGATGAGATTGTTTCAAAAAAAATCCAAATACTTCTTCAGTTTGGAATTCATCCAATACTTTGTGTGGGGGAGAGCGTGCACGATGCCCACGGAGATTATTTGGAAGTTTTAAAAAATCAAATAAAAAACTCTTTAGCCAAAGTCCAGAAAAAATACAGTTCCCAGCTTATTTTAGCTTATGAACCAATCTGGGAGATTGGCGCAAAGGAATCTATGAATCCAGAAACTATTCTTGAAATGTCTCTTTTTGTAAAGAAGGTTCTATCAGATATCTTTGGTCATGATCAAGCTTTGGCTACTCCAATTTTATATGGTGGAGCTGTCAATTTTAGAAATGCAGGAGATATTATAACTAAAGGAAAGGTTGACGGTCTTTTGGTTGGTAGAGAAAGTTTGAACAGGCCGGGCTTTTCTGCATTATTAAAGACAGTTGACTCACTTTAATATGAAAAGTATAAAAGAATTAAAGCAATTAGTTGGAGTGAAAGTTTTATTACGCCTAGATCTCAATGTACCAGTTAAAAATGGCATGGTGGTAGATGATTTTAGAATCAGAAAATCTTTACCAACAATAAATTTTCTTTGTAAAAAGGGTGCAAAAGTGATTATAATAAGCCATATTGAAACCAAACCCCTCCCCACTCTTGAACCAGTTTCAATACGATTAAAAAATTTAGGAATTAATTGTATTTTTATTAAAAATTATAAAAATGCTTTGGTAGAAATAGAAAAAAGTCAAAGTGGCAGTTTGATTTTACTGGAGAATTTACGAGATCATGAAGGTGAAAAGACAAATGACAGAACCTTTGCAAAAGAGCTAGCTTCGCTTGCAGATATTTATGTAAATGAAGGATTTTCTGTGTCACATCGTGAGCATGCTTCAGTATGTGCCATAACCGAATTCATTCCAAGTTATGCAGGATTAAATTTTGAAGAAGAAGTTAAGCATTTGGGCTCCGCTTTTCATCCAGACCATCCCTTTCTTTTTATTCTTGCTGGAGCAAAGTTTGAGACAAAATTGCCTCTAATTGAAAAATTTATGGGAATTGCCGATAAAGTTTATGTTGGTGGGGCTTTAGCTAATAATTTCTTCAAAGAACAAGGCAAAGAAACCGGAAAATCTGCCATATCTAAAGAAAATTTTAATCTAAAGCGTTTTTTTGACAATCAAAAATTACTTTTACCTATAGATGTAGTAGTTGTTAATGGAATGACCACAGTTAAGAAAATAGATGAAATATCTAAAGATGACATTATTTATGATGCTGGCCCACAGACAGTAAAAATGTTAAAAAATGAACTTGACCGATCAAGATATATTCTATGGAATGGACCTCTTGGTGCTTATGAAAAAGGTTTTAAAGGCCCAACCCTTGAATTGGCAGGATATATAGCCGAAGCCACAGCGCGTGGTGCCAAATCTATACTCGGAGGTGGTGATACACTGGCATCTATTGCTGAACTTGATCTTGAAAACAAATTCACTTTTGTTTCTACTGCCGGTGGTGCAATGCTTGATTTTCTGGGTTATGGCACTTTGCCGGGGATAAAGGCGCTTGAGAAGGGAATGTGATTATAAATTTTCTATTATTTTCTTTGCATTAACTTCAAAATCTTTCTTATTTTCTTTTACTTCTGAATTTGGAAATACCCAAATATGTGCATGCTCAATCTCATCACCAACGATTTTACTTAAAATAAAGTTCGTATTGAAAGCTTTTCTTTGCGCTAGTGCAATTTTCCTTACTATTTCAAAATATTTTCCTACATTTGGTACATCCCAAACCCAGCGCGCATGTTTCTTGGGTATGACTTGTGTATGTCCTGGAGATTGAGGATTTATATCAAGAAAAGCCAGGAAATCATTATCCTCATAAACTATGTTCGCTGGAATTTCTTTTGAAACTATTTTACAGAAGATGCAGAGTTTCATGCTTTATAGTATAGCAAATGTTATAATTGCATCCATGCAAAACTATGAGATAAGGAAAAAGATTAATGGGGATCTTATTGATAACCTTCTTTTCTATAGAAATATCAAAACTCCTGAAGAAAAAGAGAAATTTCTAAACCCCAATTACGAAAAACACACCCATGATCCATTTTTACTGAAAGATGCCAAGAAATCTGCTGAAAGAATTATAAAAGCAATTGAAAATGATGAGAAAATTGTGATTTATAGTGACTATGATGCTGACGGTATTCCGGCCGGAGTAATTTTCCATGATTTTTTTAAAAAAATCGGCTTTGTGAATTTTACAAATTACATTCCACACCGTCACAATGAGGGATTTGGGCTCAATACTCCCGCAATTAGGCAGTTTATAGAAGATAAAGTAAAACTTCTCATTACTCTTGACTGTGGAATATCTGATGTAGAAGCGGTGAAGTATGCACAAGACAATAAAATAGATGTTATCATTACTGACCACCATGAATCTCCGGGTGAACTACCAGCCGCTTTTGCCATTGTCAATCACAAACAAAAAGATTGTCAGTATCCAGAGAAAATTTTATGTGGTTCTGGGGTGGCGTTCAAACTAATACAAGCAATTTTATCCTTAAAAAGATTTAATATGAACGAAGGGCAAGAAAAATGGTTTTTAGATATGGTGGGACTTGCCACACTTTCAGATATGGTTCCTTTAATTGGGGAAAACCGCGTTTTTGCTAGTTATGGGCTCATGGTTTTAAGAAAAAGTCCTAGAAAAGGTATCATGAGACTATTAAATTATTTAAAAATTCCACAAAAACATATCACCGAAGATGATATAAACTTTATGATCACTCCCCGTATCAATGCGGCCTCGCGCATGGGTGTGTCCATGGACGCCTTTCATCTGCTCGCCACCGATGATGACGACGAAGCGTATAAATTTGTAGAGCATTTGGATCATATTAATAATGAAAGGAAGGGAACGGTGGCATCACTTGTAAAAGAGGTCAAGAAAATTATAAATGAGCGGCATATTCTCAATTCCAGAGCAGTAATCGTAGCAGGCAATCCTTTGTGGAGACCTTCTTTGTTGGGACTTGTGGCTAATACTTGCGCTGAAGAATTTAATAAACCTGTATTTCTTTGGGGTCGCGATGGTGACAATAGTATCAAGGGCTCTTGTCGCTCGGGTGGAACTGTCAGCGTTGTTGATTTGATGCAAAAAGTACCAGTAGGAGTAATGACTCAGTATGGTGGCCATTTTGCGTCAGGAGGATTCGCCATTTCAAATGAAGCAGTGCATTATATTGATGAGCATTTGAATACAGCTTTTGATCTTTTAGTGAAAGAACACAAGAAAATTGAACCTGAATATATTGATATGGAGCTTCTACTTGATCAGGTGAACTGGGATACTTATACGGAAATTGAAAAACTGGCGCCTTTTGGTGTCGGCAATCAAAAACCAACTTTCATCTTTAAAAATATAAAAATTGCTGGACTCAAACAATTTGGTAAAGAAAAAAATCATTTGGAATTAAGTTTTAAAAAAGAAAATAGTTCAGTCATTAAAGCCATAGGATTTTTTATGTCATTTGAGCAGTTTAAAAATAAAGAAGGAAGTGCAATAAAAGTCGGAGATCCTCTTGACCTTATGGCTACAATGGAAAAATCTATGTTTGGCGGGAGGACAGAGTTGAGGTTGAGGATTATTGATATAATTTAGTTATGAAAACTATAATCTTTACCGACGGAGCATCGCGAGGAAATCCTGGTCTAGGTGGTTGGGGAGCTATTGTTATTTCTAATAATAAAGTTGAAGAGCTGGGCGGAAGGGAAGATAATACCACAAACAATAGAATGGAATTAAAATCAGCTATTGAAGCATTAAAAAATATACCTAAAAATTCTTTAATTACCATAAATGCTGACTCTGAATATGTAGTGAAGGGAATGACAGAGTGGATACAAAACTGGATAAAAAAAGATTGGAAAACTTCAGCAAAAAAGGCAGTTTTGAACCAAGATTTATGGAAAAAATTACTTGAAGTTTCTGATGGAAAATCTATCAAATGGCAAACAGTAGCGGGACACGCTGGTGTTGTGGGCAATGAACGCGCAGATGAGATAGCCACAAGTTTTGCCGATAATGAACCCACAAAGTTATACAAAGGAAATATTGACAAGTATCCATATAAAATTGTACTCTAATTATTTTCTCAAAAATTCATTAAAATTTCATTATTTTTTTATCAGGATTTTATCTCAGTTTGCTAGAGTTTGGAGATGATCCATAGAAATTTTAATATTTTGGTCATTTCCATCTTAATAATAACCATTTTAATCAGATTTTGGTTTGTATTTCACAATGATAGAGAAGCACTTATAGAGAAATATACAGGTCAATTGGTGGAAATACTTGGTTCAATCTCTGATGAACCGCAAATAAAGGATTTTTCCAAGACTCTCATCTTAAAAACAGATAAAATAAATGAAGATTTTATTGAAATTGCCATTCAAATTCAAACGAACAGATATTCCGAGTATGAGTATGGTCAAAAATTAAAAATAAAAGGGAAATTATCACAGCCATTTAATTTTAGAAGCAATGGTGGACGCACCTTTGACTATATAGACTATCTTTTGAAAGACGGTATTTATTTTATTATGAAAAAACCGACTATTGAAATTTTGGAAAAAGAAAATGGCAGTTTTATTTCAAACAACCTTTTCAAAATCAAACGAAGATTTCTTAAAAACATAAAAGGGGTGCTTGGTGAACCGCACGCAGCGCTTGCTGGAGGACTTGTGGTAGGGGAGAAAAGTGCCTTAGGAAAAGATTTAATAGATGATTTCAGAAAAGCTGGACTGATACATATAGTTGTTTTATCTGGATATAACATCACTATTGTAGCTGATTCTATAAGAAGGATTCTGGCTTTTTTACCCAGAACTATAGGAATTGGGCTTGGTGGAATGGGCATTCTTGCTTTCGGAATACTAGTTGGTGGCGGAGCTACTGTTGTTCGATCTTGTATTATGGCAATTATTGCTCTTTCCGCTACGCTTTTACGCAAAGATTACAATGTCAGCAAAGCACTTTTTATTGCCGCCTCTCTTATGCTTATAGTTAATCCACTGATAATCCTTTATGATCCGTCATTTCAACTCTCTTTTCTTGCAACCCTTGGTTTAATTCTTCTTTCTTCGCCTATAGAGAGAAAACTTGCTTTTATTACGGAAAAATTTGGCATAAGAGGTCTTGTGGCATCAACTCTAGCCACACAGATTTTTGTTTCGCCATATATTCTTTATATGATGGGACAATTATCTATTATTGGAATTGTAGTTAATATTCTAGTTTTACCAATAATTCCCATGACAATGCTTTTTGTTTTTTTGACAGGAGCTTTTGGATTTGTTTCTCACCTAGCATCACTAATTACTGCATGGATTTCACATATTCTTCTTTCATATGAACTTTTCGCTGTTCGTTTTTTTGCACATTTACCTTTTGCATATATAGAATTACCAAAATTCTCTGGTTGGATAGTTTTTGGCTTCTATATAAGCTATTTTGTAGCATTTACAAAATTCTCTTCAATCTTTTCCCAATTTAAGTTTAAAAAGAAATCATCAACATAGTTTTTCTTGCCTGATGGTTGATAATCAGCCACGAATGAATGTTCCCACATATCAAGCCCTAGAATAAGTGAACAATCCTGAAGTTGTCCGAGATGTTGTTCATCAATCCATGCATTCAAGAGACGATTATCTTTTCTATCATAATAAAGCATAGCCCAGCCAATGCCTCGTGTCAGAGCTAGTGCCTTAAAATTTGTTAGCCAAGTATCAAAAGAACCGAAATCATATTCAATTTGTTTTTTTAATTTACTTGATTCAGAAAGTGTTTTTGAACCTCCCTCTAAACTTGCAAAATAGACCTCATGATTTCTCATACCATTGTATTCAAAACCCAGTCTGCGAATATCCTGTTTGCCTTCAAGGGTGTCATTAAGATTTTTTACATAACCCGCATAAAGTTTCAAATGCTCTTCAATTGTCTTCCCAGAAATACCCTTAAGTGTTCCAATGTTAAATTTTCTTTCCTCAAATTTCTTCATAATTTTTATTTAGATTTTATTTTGTCTTAATAACTCTTTGTTATAATTCTACCATGAAAATATTAAAAAAATCTTGGAAATGGATAAGCGTGGCTCTATTATTAGCTATTTGTGGATTGGGCTTGTATGTATATAAATGGGAATATAGGAATCCTGTATTTGAAATATACTTCTTTAGTCTGAATAAAGGCAGATCCGTTTTTATCCGTACCTCTCAAAATAAAACTATATTAATTGGCGGTGGACAAAACTCCGAAGTGATAAGAGAAATTACAAAAGTCATGCCATTCTATAAAAGGGAAATTGATTTTGTTATTATACCGAGTGCGACTCCAGCACAGGTCGGCGGACTTATTGAAATTATTGATAGATATGATATTGCTGAAATAATCATGCCAAAAATTATGGCGACCAGTACAATCCTGACACAACTGCTAAAAGAAATTAAGAAAAAGAAAGTTCATACAGAAGAAGTTGAAAGGGGGAATGAGATCAAAATTGAAGACGACTTAAAATTAAATATACTTTTTCCATATAAAGAATTTAAATTTAATAAATCCAGTCTACCCGAGCTTGGTCTGGCTATTTCTTACGGCTCAACGACTGCTTATTTACTAGGAAATCTATCAAAAACTATTCAAAAAGATATTTTAAAGAATACTGAAATAAATATAGGTGAGAATATAGTTGAATTTTATAATAGTGCTATTGAATCAAAGGTTTCTAGTGAATTATTGAATAAAATTAATCCAAAATTTACTTTTTCTACGAAAGAAAAAGCAATGCATCTTATTTCGGATGGTTTTTCTTGGAAAGTTATTAAATAGAATTAAATAATCCCAGCCCTTTTTAGAGTAGCAAATGCTCCGCGCTTCTGAATTGTTTTCAAAGCACGTGTTGAGATTGTAATATTGAAAGATTTTTTGAGTTCAGGAACATAGACCTTCTTTTTCTGAAGATTAGGATATTTGCGGACAATGCCTGTAGGATTGAATTGAGTAGCGCGAGTACGGTTTGAATAACCACCGCCTCTTATAGAACCTCTTTTTGTAATCGCACAAACTTTAGCCATAGTGTTGGTTATGCTATCATAAAGAATACATTTAGCAAATTATGGACGGTCTTACATTAATTGTTTCAATTATAATACTTATTATGTCTGTGGTTATACATGAGTTATCTCATGGCTATGTTGCAGAGCTTTTAGGCGACCCTACACCTCGTTTGCAAGGGCGACTGACCTTGAACCCACTGAAACATCTTGATTTCTTTGGCTCTTTTATTGTACCTATCATAACTTCTATGGCTGGTTTTACATTTGGCTGGGCAAAGCCAGTACAATGGAATCCATATAATGTAAAGAATAAAAGATGGGGAGAATTGATGATTGCTCTTGCTGGACCATTATCAAATATTTTTATAGCTATAGTTTTTGGAATCATTATTCGTTTTTTTGGTCATTCATTATCAATTCCTTTTATAACTATTGTTTCCTATGTTATTGTTATAAATATAATTCTTGCAGTTTTCAATCTTATCCCACTACCACCCCTTGATGGTTCAAAAGTTCTTTTTTCAATTCTTCCGTTACAATTTGTACAGATAAGAGAAGTGCTTGAGCGATATTCAATATTTTTCTTTTTAATTCTAATATTTTTTCTTTGGAGATTTGTTCAGCCGATTATCCCTTTCATTTTTAGACTGATTACTGGGGCTGATATTTAATTTGCCTTTTATTTTCTTATATAGTAAAGTAAGTCTACGATCACAAATCGCACAAAGAGATGAGTAACCACTCGGTGAAAAAAATCAACTTTTTGTATTATAATTATAAATTCATAAAAGTATTTTAAAATACTGAATTAAGAATGCCCACAATAAATCAGCTTATACGCAAACATCGTAAGCGCTTTAAAAGTAAATCAAAATCTATAGCGCTTACGCGCACATTCAACACGATTAAAAATCGTCCCAGATTTTTCCCATCACCTTTTAAAAGAGGTGTGTGTATTAAAGTGACAACCAAGACACCCAAGAAACCAAACTCTGCAATCAGAAAAATTGCTCGTGTTAGATTGACCAATGGTTTGGAAGTGACTGCATATATTCCCGGTGAAGGTCACAATCTCCAGGAACACTCCGTAGTTCTTCTGCGAGGTGGTCGTGTAAAAGATGTAGGTCTAAGATACACCGTAGTCCGTGGTGTACTTGATGCCACTGGTGTAGAGAAGCGCAGAAAGGGTAGAAGTCAATATGGAAATAAGAAGCCAAAGGTTGCAAAGACGGCAACCGCTTAATTAAATCTATTTATTTAAATAAATCACCAAAATGAGACGAAGAATAAAAAATAAACATATATTAAAGCCAGAGTATCTTTATGAAAGTGTAAAGGTAAATAAACTGATAAACTATGTTATGGAGTCTGGGAAAAAAGCTATTGCCAGAAAGATAGTTTATGATTGCTTCGCTTTATTAAAAGAAAAAGCAAAAACAGAAAATCCCCTAGAAATTTTTGAACTTGCTTTAAAAAATACTACTCCAGCCATGGAAGTGCGTTCAAGACGCGTTGGTGGTGCCAACTATCAAGTTCCTAGAGAAGTTCGTCCAGAAAGACAACGCGCGTTGTCTATGAAATGGATTATTTTGGCGGCACGCTCAAAGAAAGGTAAACCAATCGCCGAAAAATTGGCCGAAGAAATTATTTCAGCTTCAAAGAATGAAGGCGAAGCAGTCAAGAAGCGCGAGAATACTCATAAGATGGCAGAAGCCAACAAGGCCTTTGCACATTTTGCTTGGTAAAATTTTTATTATATTAATTTAACTTATGCAACGCGACTATCCTTTAGAAAAAGTACGAAACTTCGGTATCATTGCACATATTGATGCTGGAAAAACTACAACTTCGGAGAGAATTCTTTACTATACAGGAATGATTCATAAAATCGGCGAGGTTCATGAAGGAGAGACCACAACCGACTGGATGGAGCAGGAAAGGGAGCGCGGTATTACTATTACTGCCGCGACTATTACTTGCTTTTGGAATCCTAGTTATATGGGCAAGTCTGATATTTCAAAGAAATGCCGGTTCAATGTTATTGACACTCCAGGTCATATTGATTTTACAGTGGAAGTTAAAAGGTCATTAAGAGTGCTAGATGGCGCTGTGGTAGTTTTTGACGGTGTGGCAGGTGTAGAGCCCCAATCAGAAACAAACTGGCGCTATGCCGATGAAAGCAATGTGCCACGACTATGCTTTATAAACAAACTAGACAGAATGGGTGCATCTTTTGAAAGATCATATGCATCAATACTTGAAAGATTAAATAAAAAGGCCGTGAGATTTCAGATTCCTATTGGTCTTGAGGGCGAACATGTTGGTGTTGTGGATCTTTTGAAGATGAAAGCTTATTATTTTGATGGAGAAAAAGGAATTGATGTAATTGAAAAAGAAATTCCAACAGAACTTTTAGAAGATGCAAAGAAATATCATGGAGAACTGATAGAAAAAGCTGTTGAACACGACGATGTACTGATGCAACAGTATCTTGATGGGAAAGAGCCCTCCACAGAAGACTTAAAAAGGGCCATAAGAAAGCAAGTCATTGATAATAAAATATTTCCTGTATTTACTGGTTCTGCCTTAAAAAATATTGGTGTACAACTCATTCTTGATGCTGTTGTTGATTATCTTCCATCCCCCCTAGACATTCCACCCGTAAAAGGAATTGACCCCAATACCGGAGAAATAGTAACACGAAAACCTTCAGATGAAGAGCCGTTTTCCGCCCTAGCTTTCAAGCTTCAGAACGATCCTTTTGTTGGTCAGCTTACATTCTTTAGGGTGTACTCTGGAACAATTGAAGCTGGAAGTTATTTATATAATTCAACAACTGGTAAAAAGGAAAGACTTGGTCGTATTGTGCGTCTTCAAGCTGATAAAAGAGAAGAAGTAAAAAAGGTTTTTTCTGGTGAGATTGCGGCGGCTGTCGGACTAAAGGACGCTCTAACTTCAAATACATTTTGTGATGAAGAAAAACCAATTATTCTTGAAGCAATCAAATTCTTAGAACCAGTGGTATCTCTTCGTATAGAACCAAAGACCAAAGCAGATCAAGAAAAAATGGGCATGGCATTGAAAAAACTCGGAAATGAAGATCCAACTTTCAAAATTTCTTCAAACAGCGAAACTGGAGAAACTATTATATCTGGAATGGGCGAGTTACATCTGGAAATCATGGTTGATCGTATGAAAAGAGAATTTGGTGTTGATACCACAGTCGGAAAACCACAAGTTGCATATAGAGAAACTATTCTTAGCATTGCAGAAGCAGAACATAAATACATCAAGCAAAGTGGAGGAAAGGGTCAATATGGTCATGTCAGAATTACCATTAAACCAATGGAAAAGCTCGTAGAGGGTGAGAAAATTAAAAAAAATGTCAGCCGATATGATGATTTTGAATTTATAAACTCTATTAAGGGAGGTGTTATTCCGCAAGAATTCATTCCTGCTGTAGAGAAAGGCGTCCATGAAGCTATGGATAGAGGAATTGTGGCAGGTTTTAGAATGGTAAATATTTCTTGCGAGCTCACATTTGGTTCATCCCACGATGTGGATTCATCAGAAATTGCTTATAAGATTGCGGCCTCAAAAGCTTTCCAAGATGCCGCAAAACGGGCCAAGCCAGTTATTCTTGAGCCCATTATGAAGATTGAAATCCTTTTTCCAGAGAAATTTATGGGTGATATTACAGGCAGTATTTCTTCAAAGAGAGGTACAATTCAAGAAATGACCGAAAGAGGTCAGGTAAAAGTTCTTCATGCTACAGTGCCACTTTCAGAAATGTTCGGTTATACCACACAGCTTCGCTCTATGACATCAGGACAAGGGAGTGCCAGCATGGAATTTGACCACTATGAAGTGGTGCCGGGGAATGTGGCTTTAACTATTATTGAAGCAAGAAAGTAATAAATCATAGACATATTTGTTTTCTATGATATAATGAAAATATATGAAAAAATACATTTTTATATTGTTTTTTATAACACTAGCTTTTGTTTCAATTACTAAAGCACAAGGTTTTTTGTTTTCAAATGATCTTCGGCTTGGCTCTAGTGGTTTTGATGTAGTCCAATTACAAACATGGTTAATTGCCAACGGCTACGATATTTTGGCAATCAGTTCTAAAACTGCAACAAAAGGTTATTTTGGTCCTCAAACCCGTGCTGCTGTTGTGGCATATCAAAGAACTATCGGTCTTCCACCGTATGGATTTTTTGGTCCTTTAACACGCGCTCGCTTGAATGGAAATTGGCACAATCCTATTCAACATAGCATTTTGCCAACAACACTTTCTGTAGCAATCGTTGGTCAATCTTATAACCAAGAACTAACTGTTGATGGCAAGGGCGCAGATATAAGACTGAAATCAGGCAAGCTTCCTCCAGGATTAATCCTAGCAACCGCAATTTCAGATTGCGCCGCTCCACCTCCAGGGTCAAATTCTCTTTGTGGTACATTTGTATCTACTTCAATTTCAGGAACTCCAACAACTCAGGGAATATTTACTTTCACTGTGATGTCGGACCCCTCAACAGAGCGGACATATACTATGATTGTGAATTCTTTAACAAATCGTCCGCCCGTAATAAGTGGTATTGATGCACCAACAACACTTTCAATCAATCAAAGTGGAACATGGACGATTCATGCGACCGATCCGGAGAATGGAACATTGAACTATTCAGTTGATTGGGGAGATACATATACAGTAGAAAGAGGCTATAATGCTAGCCCTAATTCACCTCAATTCATACAGAGCACTGGATTTACACACTCATATTCAAATAAGGGAATATATACAATTACCTTTACAGTAATGGATAGTACTGGATTAACAGCAAAAACTACTACAACGATTAATGTTCAGTAATTTTGCTTATTTCGGAAACACATCAATTAATTCATCTGAATCATAAAAACTTCCCGCAAGACCACCGAAACTGTAGGTGGTTTTGTTTATTTCTATTTCTGCACCACCAAACCTGCTCCAGTAATAAATACCTCAACAAATACATCTTCAATTTGGCAAGCATTTAAATCACTAGTTGGATTCTAAAGTTTCTTGTGGGTTGTAATTTTTATGCTAATATATGGGCATGATTATTACGAATGAATTCAGGTCACAGATTGCAGAATTAGCCAAGAAACATAAGCTCTCTTTGGTTGTTCTTTTTGGCTCCCAAGCTACAGGATTGACCCATAAAATGAGTGATATTGATATTGGCTATGTTTCTGGCGTAAATATTGATTACAGCCAGAATTATGTTATAAGCATAGAATTGGCACAAATTTTCAAGCACAAGGATGTTGAATTTACAAATATATATAATATTTCTCCATCTATGAAAAAACAAATTGCCGACGAAGGTATTTCTTTGTACGCAGAAAATCCTACGATTTTTGATTATTTTAAGATTCATGCCCTTCGTGAATATTTGGACACTAAGCCCCTTAGGACATATCGCGATTTTTTAATAAAGAATTTTATCAAAACCCATGCCTAATCATGATGTTGTATTAAGTAAACTTGGTGCCATGGAGAGTTATCTTTCCGAGCTTTTGCCATACATAGAAAAAGCGCGACAAGGTGTGATTGGTATTGAAAGTCCTGAACTGCGTATCATTGAAAGATTGTTCCTCTTGATTGTTGATGCCACCATAGACATAAATACCCATATTATTACTAAAAATAAATTTGAATCCATAGACGATTATCAAGGCACATTTGCTATTTTAGCTCGTCATAAAGTTCTTCCATTTCAATTAGCAGATAAAATCAAAGAATCGGTTGGACTGCGTAACAAAATGACGCACGATTATGAAGGAATCCAAAAACAGAAAATGTTAAATGACATAGTCAATGGTATTGACCAATATTCCGAATACATGAAGGTTATTACAGATTACATGGAAAAAATAAAAGTATCAGTTTGACTCCCCAACATGTAATTATCTAACAGCTACGCCATCAACTTTCTCAAGCGGAGGAGGAACGACAAAAATCACATGGTCCTCTACTAGCTCAACCTATTGTACGGGCTCAGGATTTAATACAGGAGACGCTACATCAAATGCTACTGGTGTATCTGTACCTGTGACTTCAAATAAAACCTTCGGCATTCAATGCACAAATAATTATGGAGAATGCATATTAGAAACTGTAGTGACAGTTACCCCCACCACCAAACCTGCCCCATTAATAAATACATCAACAAATACATCTTCAATTTGGCAAGCATTTAAATCACTAGTTGGATTCTAAAGTATTGATTTATCTTTTATCTCGGCAAATTTAGAAGCAAATTTTGAAAGATAGATATAAGCTTCTTCCGTTTTTTCTGTAAAGGCTTTTAGTTGTATAAAACGCATATCCAAATATTCATGCTCAAGGATATTTCTCATTTTTGCAAAAATAGAAAGTGTTTGTGCATGATCCTTATCAAATCCTTTAATTTTAGAAAGATCCTCAAGAATCAGACGATATGTTTCTGGTATTGATGCATGTTCTGAGGCAAGAATAATCTTTGCAATATCTATACTTGAATTTACTACATTTTCTGACCACCTTTCCATATTTCTACGGATTGTTTTATCATTTTCATATGTTTTTTGGTCTATTTTTTTAAAATTAGAATAATCTTTCAATTCCTCATTTATAAAATCTATCGTTTTTAACAATCTAACACGGTCACTCTCATTCAATGAATGTGATCTAGCTTTTATTGCCACGAAATCGATTATAAATTCACGCATATACTCTGCGGCAGAACTCAAAGTCAAATAAAATCTTCCAAGGAAATCATTATTTTTTGCTACAAGAATATTACTATTTTGTAATATTCCAAATACCATTGTAGATGGCGCACGATTCAGTATTATCAAGTCCACTCTTTTTCCAAGAATTCTCTCCACATCACCCCAAATCTTATTTTCAGTTGGAAATATTTTCTCTTCCTCATACTCAACACCCCTTGTATTTGTCTGGAAATAAATAGCAATATCAACATCAGATTCAGAAGTCATTGTATTTTTTACATACGAACCAAAAATATACACAGTCATTACCTCATCTCTGTTTTTGAAGTATATTTTTAGTTGTTCTAGCTTCTCTTTCATATTTTGATATTATCATGTTATTGACAAGATTTCTAGCCATGCTAACATATTCAGTACGCGTTTTTGCGTTGGCTTAGGGGAATTACTACCCTGTAATTATCTTTAGTATATTATTAATAGTTTTTAAATTTTTATATTTTATGGCAAAAGAATTCAATCGTTCAAAGCCCCATGTTAATGTAGGTACTATCGGACATGTTGATCATGGTAAGACCACCCTTACTACAGCTATTCTCGCAGTTCAAGCCAAAGACGGCTTAGCCACTTTGAAAGCTTATGCAGATATTGCAAAAGGAGGTACAGTTCGCGATGCTTCAAAGATCGTTACTATTTCTCTTGCCCATGTAGAATACGAGTCTCCTATTAGACACTATGCTCACATTGATGCCCCAGGACATGCAGACTATATAAAGAATATGATTACAGGCGCCGCACAGATGGACGGTGCCATTCTTGTTGTTTCGGCACTTGATGGAGTTATGCCACAGACACGAGAACACATTCTTCTTGCAAAGCAGGTTGGTGTGCCAAAGATTGTAGTTTTTCTTAATAAATGCGATATGGTCGCTGAAAAAGATCTTTTAGATCTTGTGGAAGAAGAAGTGCGCGAACTTTTAACAAAGCAAGGTTTTGATGGAAAAACAGCTCCAGTTATCAGAGGTTCGGCTTTGAAAGCCCTTGAAGGTTCTGCAGAATGGGTTGCAAAGATAAAAGAACTTGTCAATGCTCTTGACACTTATATTCCTATGCCCGTTCGTGAAGTTGATAAGCCATTTCTTATGCCAATTGAGGATATTTTCTCAATTGAAGGTAGAGGAACTGTAGTAACTGGTCGTATTGAAAGAGGAATGGTTAAGGTTGGTGAAGAAGTTGAAATTATTGGTTTCAAAGATACTTCAAAAACCACTATTACTGGTATTGAAATGTTCAATAAATCTCTAAAGGAAGGTATTGCGGGAGATAATGCAGGACTTCTTCTTCGTGGTACAGGAAAAGATGATGTTACACGAGGCATGGTTCTTGCTAAAACTGGCTCTGTTAAGCCACATACAGAGTTTGAAGCAGAAGTTTATATTTTAAAGAAAGAAGAAGGAGGTCGTCACACACCTTTCTTTACAGGATACAAACCACAGTTTTATATCAGAACAACTGATGTTACTGGTGAAGTAACTCTTGCACAAGGAGTTGAAATGGTGATGCCTGGAGATACAGTAGAATTTAAAGTTAAGCTTGTTGCTCCTGTTGCACTTGAAGATAAAATGAGATTCGCTATCAGAGAAGGCGGAAAGACAGTCGGCGCAGGAGTTGTAATAAAGATAGTTGCATAATATTAATACCATGCCCAGAGTCACCAAAGAAACCAAAAAAACAGCTAAGCCCAAAGTTAAGGTTTCAAAGGTTGCAAAGGAAACTGAAATTCCCAAACTTCGTATTCGTGTCCGTGCTTATGAGCATAAGATCCTTGATGCTTCATTAAAGCAAATCATGGACACAGCTATTCGTTATGATGTAGAGTTTTATGGTCCCATACCATTACCTACTGAAATCAAGAAATATACTGTTAATCGGTCAGCATTTATTTTTAAGAATGCCCGTGAGCAGTTTGAAATGCGCGTTCATAAGCGTCTCATTGATATCTTGAATCCAAATCCGAAAATTATTGAAGCGCTTACGAACTTGAGTTTACCATCTGGCGTCAACATTGATGTCAAGATGATGTAAGCTCTGGCGTATTTATAAAACTGACATGAAATTCATTTTGGGACGAAAATTAAATATGACTCAAATCTTTGATAAAGATGGCGTGGTTCATCCTGCCACTATTGTTGAAGCGTCTCCGGTAACTATCAGTCAGGTCAAGACAAAGGAAAAAGATGGCTATAATGCTCTACAGGTTAGCAATAAAGGCAAAAAGAAAGAGGTCAGAAAGGAGTTCAGAAGTTATGATCTTGAGAACAATTTTACACAAAAAGCCGGCGATTCTGTTGATTTAAGCCAATTTAAAGAAGGTGATGTCATAGAAGTCAGCGCAATTTCAAAAGGAAAAGGCTTTCAGGGCGTTGTGAAGCGTCATGGTTTCCATGGAGGCCCCAGAACACACGGCCAGAAACATTCAGAACGGGAGCCCGGTTCTATCGGTGGCGGTCTTCGTAATAAAGTACCAAAGAAGATGCGTATGGCCGGCAGAATGGGAAGTGATAAAGTTACAATAAAGAATTTGAAAGTTCTTCATATTGATATTCCTTCAAATACCGTTTATATTTCTGGCGCAATACCTGGCAGAAGGGGTACGGTGGTTAAGATCATGGGGTAAGTTGATAAAGTACAGTAAAAAATTATGGAAACAACGGTTTACAATCAAAAAGGACAAGAATCAGGAAAAATCAAACTTTCCGAAACTGTTTTTGGTGTGCCTTGGAATGCTGACCTTGTCCATCAAGTTGTTGTTTCTATGCAATCTAGCGCCCGTCACTCCATAGCTCATACAAAGACGCGTGGTGAGGTGCGTGGCGGCGGGAAGAAGCCGTGGCAACAGAAGGGCACTGGCCGGGCACGGCATGGTTCAACACGGTCGCCGATTTGGGTTGGTGGAGGTATTGCTCATGGACCGCGCAGTGATAAGAACTATGATCGTAAAGTAAATAAAAAGGCAAAAACGAAGGCACTTTATACAATTCTTTCCAAGAAATTTAAAGACGGTGAAATTCTTTTTATTGATTCATTATCTTTTTCTGTGCCAAAGGCAAAAGAAGCAAAGTCTACACTTCTAGCATTTTCAAAAATAAAAGGCTTTGAGAAATTTTCAACAAAACCAAACAATGTAGCAATTATTACAGTTGAAAAGAAAACCCCAGAACTTACAAAGAGTTTCAAAAATTTTGGAAATTTGAAAGTTGAGGAATTACGCACAATAAATCCCGTGTCGGCCTTAAATCACAAATACATTGTAATTTCTAATCCGAAAGAATCGCTAAAAGCTTTTAAATAATAGCCCACATGATTATTACACACTCACAAATTATTATAAGACCACGCGTCACGGAGAAATCTGGTCTTTTGAGCGAGTCTCAAAATATCTATACTTTTGAGGTAGCAAAAAATGCTACTAAGTATTCTGTAGGGCAGGCCATAAAGGCTCTCTATAAATTTACCCCAATAAGTGTGCATATTGTGAATCTTCCAGCTAAGAAAATTCTTGTCAGAGGAAAGCCGGGTATGAAGTCTGGAGTAAAAAAGGCATTGGTATACTTGAAAAAAGGAGATAAAATTGATTTTGCCTAATAAAATATCTGTTTAAATATATGAAAAGCTATCATCCACACACACCATCAAGACGACATATGACTACGATTCCATATCGTCAGTATATTACTGCATCCGAACCGCACAAAGCTCTTACAAAAGGAATGAAAAGAGACATGGGTCGTAATGCATTCGGACGAATTACTGTAAGACATAAGGGCGGTGGGAATAAGAAGTTATATAGAATGATTGACTTCATTTACGATAAGAAAAATATTCCTGCTCAAATCATTACCATTGAATATGATCCATTTCGTACTGGATTTATAGCTCTTTCTCAATATGCCGATGGAGAGAAGAGATATATACTTGTACCAAAAAGTATGAAAGTAGGTGACAAGTTCATTATCTCTGAAAAAGCACCCATAGAAACAGGTAACAGATTGCTTTTAAAAAATATTCCTGTTGGTACTTTTGTTTATAATATTGAAATAAAACCCCAAGGCGGTGCCAAACTTGCTCGTTCAGCTGGTGTATTTGCCCAAGTTATTGCCAATGATGCCGGCTATACTCACATCAAGCTTCCCTCAACAGAAATTAGGAGGGTTCATGACAATGCATGGGCCACCATCGGTACAGTTTCAAATGATGAAAGTCGCCTTGTAAATATTGGCAAGGCCGGTAGATCCAGGTGGCTCGGTATCCGCCCAACCGTTCGTGGTTCTGCTCAAAACCCCGTAGATCACCCATACGGTGGGGGTGAACAGAGAACAGGTAGAGGTTTGCGAAGATTAAAAACCAGATGGGGGAAACCAGCTGGCAAGGGTCAAAAAACTCGAACTCCGAAGAAATATTCAAATATTTTTATTATATCGCGTCGTCGAGTAGGTAAAAATAAAAATGTAGAAGTCAATGGTTAATAAAGCATTAATTGACTTAATGAAGGATTTTGTTAGTATGAAAAACCATGTCACGATCACTATATAAAGGTCCATATGTTTCTGAGCGACTCTTGCAAAAGATTGCAGGAAAAAAACCCACTGAAACTGGGGTTATTAAAACATGGTATCGTCGAAGTCAGATTTCACCAGAAATGGTTGGTTTTATTTTTGGAGTTTATAATGGCAAACAGCATATAGAGGTGCTTGTCTCGGAAGAAATGGTCGGTCATCGTTTAGGTGAATTTTCTCCAACTCGCAAGTTTATCAGACATGGTGGAAAGATGCAAAAAGAGCTAGAAATGAAAGCAAAAGAAGCCGAAGTCAATGCTGCAAAATCTGCCAAAGAAGCTGTAGCGACAACCCCACCAAAAAATAATCCTCAAAAATAATTTATATTTATGATTACAGCTTCACTTAAAAATTATAGACAATCACCACGCAAAGTACGCGGTGTGGCTAATCTAGTGCGGGGTAAATCAGTAGAACAAGCTTTAAATACATTGAGTTTTTTAAGTAAAAAGGCCGCCTCTCCATTACATGGTTTGATTATGTCAGCAATTGCAAATGCAAAAAACAATTTTCAAATTGAAAAAGATGATTTAATAATAAAAGAGCTTCGTGTAGATGTCGGAAAGGTGATGAAGAGAAGTATGCCGAGAGCTCGGGGAAGTTCATCTCCTATTCATAAGCGTAATAGTCATGTCATGCTTATTCTTGGGCCGAAGTCAGAGAAGAATAAGAAATAATTATATGTCACATTCAGTACACCCATATTCACATAGATTAGGAATCATACGCGATTGGAAAAGTCGCTGGTTCTCTACCCATAAAATTTATCGCACCTCACTAAAGATCGATCTTCTCATAAGGGAATTTTTAATAAAGGAGCTGAGAGCATTTTATCTTGCAGATATCCAAATTGAACGCAACCAAAAAGCACTTCGCGTTACTATTCGTACTTCACGCCCCGGCATGATTATCGGAAGAAGTGGCGACGGCGCAGTAAAGCTTCGTGAAAAAATTCTGGCTTTATTGAAAAAAAGAGGCATTGAACTTTCTGGTCAAGAATTAAAATTGGATATTGAAGAAGTGAGAAATCCAGAGTCAAATGCCACGATAGTAGCCATGATGGTTGCTGATGGACTTGAAAAGCGTTTGCCATTTCGTAGAGTGCTAAAGCAAACGCTTGAAAAAGTTCTTGCAAATAAAGAAGTAAAAGGAGCAAAAATCAAGCTTTCTGGTCGGCTTGGAGGTGCTGACATGGCTAGAAGAGAAGATTTAAAAAAGGGACAGATTCCACTTCAAACACTTCGGGCCGATATTGATTTTGCTCGCCAAAAAGCCCATATGACTTATGGCGATATTGGTATAAAAGTATGGATTTATAAAGGTCAGATTTTTGAGAAAGATTTGAAAAATCAAAGTCAAGTGAATCATTCATAATTACTATATGCTTTTCCCTAAAAAAGTAAAATTCAGAAAGTGGCATACTGGCCGAAGAAATGCAAAAAAACTTGCAACTGCTGTTGAAACGCGCGGGGTTGAAATTTCATTTGGCTCATTTGGTTTGAAAGCCCTTAAATATGGACGGCTTTCTTCCAATGAAATTGAAGCCGCTAGGAAAGTGATGACACGCTATGCCACTAAATCTGGAAAGGTATGGGTACGCATTTTTCCGGATAGACCATTTACCGAAAAGCCACCCGAAGTAAAGCTTGGAAAAGGAAAAGGAGACCCAGTTGGTTTTGTGGCACAGGTTAAGGCAGGACGCATCCTCTTTGAAATTGACGGAGTAGATGATAAGGTAGCCCAAGAAGCTCTCCGTAAAGCTGGCACCAAGATTTCAGTAAAGACCAAAGTAGTCAGTCGTAATATGATGTAATTCAGGTTATTTTTAAATATATGAAAGAATACAAAGACAAAAGCCAAGAAGATTTAAATAAACTTATCTCTGAAAAGAGAGAAGCATTAAGACACTTTAGATTTGGCGGGGCTGGAGGCAGAACAAAAAATGTAAAAATGGGAAAAATAACCAGAAAGGATATTGCCAGAATAATGACAGAATTAAGTATAAGAAAACATGCAAAATAAAATCTCACAAAATAATACCAAAGATAATATTCAACCAAAACACAAAACTCTTTCAGGGGTGGTTGTTTCCGATAAGATGAAGGACACCATCGTTGTTCTTGTTGAACGATATGTCAAACATCAGAAATATCATAAGTTTATGAAATTACGAAAGAGATATAAAGTGCATGATGCTGGCAACATAAAAAAAGTGGGGGATAAGGTTATGATAGAATCATGTCGTCCGATTTCAAGACATAAGTCATTTAAAATTATTGCATAATTTATTTATATGATTCAACCACGCACCATAGTACGAATAACAGATAATTGTGGAGCCAAAATCGGCCGTATTTTCAAGGTGCTTGGAAGTTCAAAAAAGCGCTATGCCGAGATTGGAGATTTGGTTATTCTTTCCGTACAGAAAGCAGAACCGCGGAAAATTATAAAAAAGAAAGATGTTCTTCAGGCAGTGGTTGTTCGCCAAGTAAAAGCTTATCGCAGAAAAGACGGTTCTTATATTCGCTTTGATGAAAATGCAGTAGTCATACTAGAAAAGGGCAAGAAAGAGCCGATCGCAGGTCGTATATTCGGACCTATTCCAAGAGAAATTGCTGAAAAAGGATTTCAAACTATTGCTTCTAAGGCGCCTGAAATCGTTTAGTGGTAGCTTAAATATTTATTTAAATATATGAAAATTAAAAAAGACGACAATGTAATAGTATTAACTGGAAAAGATAAGGGTAAAACCGGAAAGGTTATTAAGGCCATGCCGAAAGAGAATAGAGTCGTTGTTTCTGGAGTGAATATGTTCAAGAAAAATCAAAAGCCAACAAAGCAAGGTCAGAAAGGACAAGTTGTAGAGAAAAATGGATCTATAAATGTCTCAAATGTTGCCCTTGTCAGTGAAGTAAAGAAAAACAAATAATAAAAAACCGCATGAAACCACATACAGTAAAAAGCACATACGAATTAAACAAAGATTCTTTCAAAGGTTTGAAGGATAAATTTGGCTACAAGAATCCAATGCAATCACCAAAACTGGTGAAGATTGTTATCAGCACAGGTACTGGTTCAGTAAAAGATAAAAAGAAGATTGAGCTTATCGCCGATAGACTTGCCAAGATTACAGGCCAGAAGCCAGCTCCTCGCTCAAGCAAGAAATCAATCGCCTCTTTCAAAGTTCGTCAAGGCGATCTCGTTGGTTATCAGATCACTCTTCGTGGAAAAAGAATGTGCGATTTTATTGATAAGCTTGTGCACATTGCACTTCCTCGCACAAAAGACTTCCGAGGAATTTCGCGCACAGCTGTGGATCAGATGGGGAATTACACTCTTGGCATAAAGGAACACACTATTTTTCCAGAGACATCAGATGAAGATTTGAAAGATGTTTTTGGCTTTGGTGCAACCATTGTGACTTCTTCAAAGAAAAAAGAGGAAACAATCGCTTTCTTAGAATATTTGGGCTTTAAGTTTAAAAAGGAGGTGGAGGGTAAGAAGAAAAGCCCATAGGACTCTTTGGTTTTTCTTCCTCAGTTATTAGTAATTTTATAGCTTTAAATATTTCTGCTATTTTTGAATCATATTTTTTCTCTAAATTCTCTAACTTTTCAGCCAACTTCTTATTTTCCGATAAAATTTCTCTCAATTTCGTGAATGTCCTAATTATTTGAATATTAACGTCTATAGCTCTATTGCTTTTTAGGACACTTGATAACATTGCTACACCTTGTTCGGTGAAAACATAAGGCAAATACTTGATATGTTTACCATGTTCTAAGGTCACAATTTGTGACCTTAAGTATATCTTTTGCCAAGTTTTAGTTTCCTCCTGATTTAGTTTAAACATGAAATCGCTAGGAAATCTTCTAATATTTCTCTTAACTGCTTGATTTAACGCTTTAGTTTCAACACTATACAATTCTGCCAAATCCTTATCAAACATCACTTTCTTGCCTCTAATAAAGAAAATCCTATCGATTATTCTTTCTTTTGGTATTCTTACTACATTGTCCATATTTAAATATGTTAGTTAATAATACATTTATCCTACCAAATCGAGATAAAATCCTGATAAAAAATAAATAAAGATTTCTTTATCTCAGACTAGGGTGCATAAGGTTGACAGGGAAGTTTACAATTTGATAATATAAGTGTACGAAAAAGACTTTCGGCCCGTGGTTATTGCCACACTTGCGGAAGGTTTTTTTCTTTTACATTAATCATCTGGAAAAACAGACATGAATGATTTCTCTTCATTTTTTATATCTTCTGTAATTTGTACCAAGAAATTGTCTCCACTGCCATTCATTCCTGAAAACCTATGGAGTATCTCTGATGGCTTATCAGAATTTAATTTTGAATTCGGTTCCATCTTTGAATTTTTAATTAAATCTATGGCACAAGCATATTGCTTGAGTCGTCTTAGTCTGTCGCGCTGACTCTTTGTACCTATGTGGTGCCAGAAATAATCAAGAAACACCTTTTCCTTATTAAAATACGCAGAACGGACATAAGGTCTGCGCTTAGTTCTTGATGAAATTGTTTTATATAAAAATTTAGCTTTTGAATATACTTCATAATAATCAGTGCCAGCCAATCTTTTTACTTTTGTTTTATATATTTTCACCACTTAACCCTAGCAAACCGAGATGAAATCCTGATAAAAAATAAATAAAGATTTCTTTACCTTGAAATTGAGTAAAAGAAAACACTAAATGTATTCGTATAACTACAAAAAAATTTGACTTACAAGCCCTAGTTTGCTACTATAACCCCACGTTCAAATAGTGAGTAAATACAACGCAAAATAGCAATTGAGCGATTGGAAGCACATCAGCCTGCGGAAAGAAAATACCGAGGCAGGAAAAGCTAACCAATCCCTATTTTAATTTAAAAATCAGCCAAAATGGCAAAAACATCTGTAAAAGCAAGAGCGGCTAAAAAGCCAAAATTCAAATCCAGAATAGTGCGACGCTGTTTTCGTTGTGGCCGAAAGAACGGCTATATGAGAGATTTTGACCTTTGTCGTATT
>CAZZPF010000003.1:0-2600 GCA_964655515.1 uncultured Candidatus Saccharibacteria bacterium | reverse complement strand
GCTGACGAAAATATAATCAATTCTCCATCCCACATTTCGTGAGCGTGCATTTGCGAAATGGCTCCACCAGCTGTAGTGCCCGTTGCCCTTGGTAAAAATTCTGAAGGTGTCTACGAATCCGGCATCAATAATTTTCTGTATTCCTTCTTGTTCTTCTTTGGTATATCCCTTTTTACCCTCGTTTTCTTTTGGGCGAGCGAGGTCGTCTCTAGTGTGTGCTACATTTAAATCTCCACAAAATATTACTGGTTTTTTTTGCTGAAGTTCTTGCATATATGCGAGGAATGCGGGGTCCCATTGTTTGTGGCGAAGCGGAATGCGAGAGAGATCATCTTTTGCATTTGGAGTGTACACACTGATAACATAAAAATCTTTAAATTCGGCAACCACAACTCTACCCTCGGTGTTTGGGTCTCCATATTTATCTACTAGTTTATATTTCTTTGCAATTTTTTCTGGAATATCGTTTACGACAGAAAGAGGTTTATTTTTTGAGAAAATTGCTGTTCCACTATAGCCTTTTTTAGTGGCGGAATTCCAATATTCTTCATATTCTTTCAAATCCACTTCGCTCTGGTGTTGTTCCGCTTTAGTTTCCTGCAGACACAAAACATCCGGCTGATATTTCTGTACAAAAGACACAAAAAGTCCCTTTTTATGCACTGCCCGTATTCCATTTACGTTCCAAGAAATTATTTTCATTCAGCTGATTCTAAGTTATTTTTTAAAAATATTTTTATGGCCGCAACTACAGCTTCTTTTACATTGGCGTCGCTTTCCGCAACCCATTTTGCGAAATTATAAAGCACCTTAGTGTCAACTTTTAGCCACTGTTTATTTTGCATCAGAAAATAGAGTAAGGACATTACGGCTACTCTCTTGTTACCGTTTTGGAAAGGATGATTCTTAATCATAAGATAGAAAAAAATAGAAGCTTTATCTAAGAAGGTAGGGTATAAATCTTTCTTATTAAATGTTTGTTCTAGAGATCCAAGCGAGCGTTCAAGAGAATCAGGATATCGAGTAGAAAAATCAGGAATTGGTTCACCATAGTCCATAAGTTTAGAAGCAAGTTCGTGGGCCACAAACCGAATTTCATTAACAGTCGGATATTTTACTTTTTTCCTTTGACTCATGTTATTCTTTACCAAGCAATCTAAAGGTTTCCCCGTATTCTTTTACCGCTTTATCAATTATTTTATTTATTTCTAACTTTTTATCTTCAGTCAGTTCTTCGTTTCTTATAAACTGATCTACAGGTACCATAAAATTTCTGCCGAATTTTTCAGCTTTTATTTTTCTGGCTTTTATTTTTCTAAATACCGTTATTCTACTAACGCCGAGCATTCTTGCGACTTCAGAAGTAGTAAAATATTTTTTTGTTACTGTCATATTATAAATGTAACATATGTTACATTAGATTGCAAATGCAACATGTGGATAAATAATCCTTACAAAATCATCTTTTATTATGAAACTTTTTGTGTATATCGCGCAAGTGTTTGTCTGTGACGTGGGTATAGATTTGAGTTGTGGAAATGCTGGAGTGGCCGAGCATGACCTGGACAGAACGTAGGTCTGCGCCATTACTGAGTAGGTCAGTCGCGAACATGTGGCGCATGACATGCGGAGTGACTTTTTTGGAAATCCCGTGAGGAAAGGTGTCAGGAACCTTTCTTTTGACACAACTGTATGTTAGTATAGATCTATGGGAAGACCCAAAAGAACTGATATTGGAGGATATGTGTATCATGTATTAAACCGAGCAAATGCTCGGATGACTATATTTAATTCAGATAAAGAATATCAGAATTTTGAAAGAATACTTTTTGATGCAGTGGAGAAATTTAAAATGAGATTGATCGCATACACTCTAATGCCAAATCATTTCCATTTAGTTCTGTATCCACGATATGAAGGTGAGATAAAAAAGTTTATGCATTGGCTAACTCTCACCCACACACAAAGGTGGCATGTACATACAAAAACGATTGGTCATGGGCATTTATATCAAGGCAGGTATAAGTCATTTATAGTAGAAGAGGATTCATACCTATGGGCATTGCTTGCTTATGTTGAACGAAATGCATTACGAGCAAAATTAGTAAAATCTCTTAAAGACTGGAAATGGTCCAGCTATTACAAGAGATTGTACGGTACGCCTTTACAGAAAAAATTATTAGCAACTAATAGTATTACTTGGCCCGATAATTATGAAAAATCACTTACTTTAACTGAAGAAAATGAAAAACTTGAAAATATTAGAAATTCTGTAAATAGAGGGAAACCTTATGGTGGTAGTAGTTGGACTAACAAAGTTTTAAAAAAGTTTGGTTTAGAGATAACAGAAAGAAAGAGAGGAAGACCAAAGAAAGGTTCCTGACACCTTTTCTCCCCAATATTCTCCATCTTCTCCCGGTCAGATAGTTCCAAACCAAAGAAGTTTAAAAATGTTGTTATTATCAGTTATAATAATTATTATTGTCGTTATAATTGTATTCACCTTAGCCTCTTTTAACGTTGGATATAAGTAGGTAATCGCCAGCACAAAGTGTTTAAAATTTTTGGTATCAGGGCTAGGCTATTAATGTGTGGTGAAT
>CAZZPF010000002.1:0-3516 GCA_964655515.1 uncultured Candidatus Saccharibacteria bacterium | reverse complement strand
GAAATGGAAATCTGGGTAGTTGATGATAATTCTCCAGATGGTACGGCAGATATTATTTCATCTCTAAGTAAAAAGAATACCCGAATTAGGCTTTTTTCTAGACCCAGAAAAACTGGATTGGGTGATGCGTATAAATATATTCTGTCAAAAGTCCAGCAAGATACTACCATACGATATATAGTAACCATGGATGCTGACGGATCTCATGATCCAGTTGCAATTAAGAATTTAATCAGTACATTATCTACACATGATTTAGTTGTGGGTTCTCGCTATGTGCGTGGTGGAAAAATCGTTGGTTGGGGAGTAATACGCTTTATCTTAAGTTATTTTGGGAACATATATACGCGCATTATCACTGGGTTACCAATTAAAGATGGAACGGCTGGTTTTGTAGCTTTCAAACGATCAGTGATTGATAATATTAATTTTAATTCAATCTCAAGCGCTGGTTATTCGTATCAAATTGAATTTAAGAATGCCATTTTAAAAAGAGGCGGAACATATCGTGAAATACCAATTATTTTTACTGACAGACAGATAGGCAAGTCAAAAATGTCTGGCAGGATTGTAGCCGAAGGCCTGATTATGCCTTGGAGAATTTTGGCTAAAGATCGAATGGCTTTGTATGGCAGATTGCGCAGTGTTGGCGTTTGCATCATTTTTTTGTTTGCTATTTTCATAGCGACCTATAAACTAACAGAAAGTCCTTCTGTCTGGTATGACGAAGGCATATATTTTCAAAGTGCTGCAAATTTAGTGAGTTACGGGCATGTAGGATTTCAGTTTGCACCGGGAAATATAGAACACATTTCCAGAGTTTCAGTTAGCTATCCACTTATATATCCACTAGCCATTTGGTTTAAGATCTTTGGAATAAGCATTGCGTCGGCACGCATGCTAATGGTCTTATTTTTAATAGGCTTTTTATCCGCTTCATACATTTTAATTAAAAGAATGTATGGTAGTATTTTTGCAATTGCAACGCTAGCTCTTCTCGTCACTTTTCCTCCTTTGTATGGAAATGGCAAGAGCGTTCTCGGCGAAGTACCAGGCATTTTTTATATTTCCTTATTTTTGCTTTTCTTTAATATTTTCAAATCAAATAAAACTCACAAAACACTCTGGCTCATTCTTTCTGGTCTATGTGTGGGATTGGCTATTGTGACTAAACCGATCTTTATTATGCTTGTCCCAGCTATTATAATCGCCTTATTTATTGAACGAAAACGTGGTTCTATAAGTTGGCATGAGATTGCTGTTGGTACTATTTCGGTAGTCGTTCCTATAATTGCTTGGATTTTTATACAATTTCAACCAGGAGATTCATTTGCTTCCATCATTAATTTTTATGCCAACCCATCTCAAATTACCAGTCTTACATCAGTTATCCTTATTAATATTAAAAATTTATTATTCAGTGTAACGCCACTTTATCTTACTTTAATGCTAGTGGTCTGGATTGCTAGTGTTATCATAAGAAGAAAAGCCGGACACAGTATTCATACTGAAGAATTTATGGGACTTACTTTTTGCCTATTCATCCTTGTTGCTTATTTGCGCATTGTAGGCTGGTATCGTTATATTTTTCCTGCACAAGCCATAGCTATGATTTTCTTTATTCCAGCATTGTATATTGTGGCAAAATATTTATTTACAAAATATGCGCGATATCTTACAGCAATAATTGTTTGTGTCCTAGTTGCATTTGGCGGATATGGTCTCCTATTTCATTCTTGGGTTGCAGATTATTATGGTAGCCCAAAGACTGCTTTTTGGATTGAATATTTTCGAACTGCATCACCAGATAAGTCGGTTTTCTTTTATGATGTGCCAGAAGTTGCCATGTTTTCACCCAACCGAAATTACTATCAGTATATCGCTCCAACCGGTGGCCCCTTCAGCACTAAAGAACTAGATGTTATTGAAAAAGGGACAGCAGATCAAATTATTGTTACAACAAGTATTTTTGAAAGTAAAAAGGCCTGGTTCTCCAAACACTATCATTCAATCGGTGAAGCATATAAATACACTATCTTGGGCCATATTTGACATTTTTGTAAAAACGTGTATTATTGCGGATAGATATAAAAACGCAGTAAACCAAAGCAAAGAAAGGTCTAAATGAACCCAATTGACATTCTCCTACATGACGTTCAGAAACGCGCGAATGAACCGCTCTCCGAGCAAGAAATTGAACTCACAGCCTTGCTTATGAGACGGGTGAGGTTTGACCCTTACTGCCCACAGGCGATATTTCTGGCGTGGGAGGGAACTTTTTACAACAAAGCAGTGGAATTGGCAGTGTTGAGAACAGGTCAGACTGGTGATGAGATTCTACTCACTCGACGATTATCTACTGATCCGTTTTATCCAGGTCAATGGCACATGCCTGGGAGCGTCGTAATTCCTGGTAATAATACTGAAAGAACACTTGTTGGTTTAATGGAAAGAGAGCTCGGTAGTAGAGTAGGTTTTCCGACTTTCGTACACGAGTTTGAATTCTTGCGATACGAACGGCCACGTGGACAAGGCTTTTGTAACCTCTATAAAGTTATGGTTGGTTATAGAGCATCCAAAAGTATTAGCCATGGAACATTCTTTCCCATCAATCACTTACCTGAACCCATGGTTGAACACCATATAACCATGATTAACAAGATCAAAGAACATCTCTGAAATCCCGCGTTTTGTGTCGCCCCGCTCTTCCAGAGCGGGGTTTTTTTATTTATAAAACTCTTTAATACTCTTACAGACAAAATCCACTTCTTCGTCAGTCAAATATGGATGTATCGGCAATGAAAGTATATTTTTTACTTTTTCTTCTACTACTGGCAATGACACATTATTATATTTTTTAAGGCATTCTTGTTTGTGTATTGGAATAGGATAATGAATCAGAGTAGAAATTTCTTTCTTTTCTAAAAACTTTTGCAAACCTTCTCGGTTTTTCGTTTCGATTACAAATAAATGGTAAACATGCTTAACATTTTTTCTCTCACCTATAATTTTAATCTCTTTTATTGATCTTAATTGCTTTCTATATAGTCCAGCAATTTTTTGTCTCCTACCATTTTCTTTATCTAAAAACTTCAGTTTCTCTGATAAAATTGCTGCTTGTATCTCATCCAGTCTGCTATTTATACCCATTAATTCATGTTCATAACGATTCTTTTGCCCATAATTTCTTATCATTCTGCATTTTTCGGCCAATACGGGATCATCAGTCACAATCATTCCAGCATCACCATAAGCGCCTAAATTTTTTGTAGGATAGAAGCTGAAACAACCTATAATGCCGAATGTGCCAGTATTTTTATTTTTATATTGTGCACCGTGGGATTGAGCACAGTCTTCTACAACATGAATATTATGTTTTTTGGCCACTAACATTATTGTATCCAAATCCACAGCTTGACCGTATAAATGCACTGGTAATATTGCTTTGGTTCTTTTTGTGATTTTTTCTTCAATCTTTTTCGCATCAATATGGCCATATTCATCAATATCAACAAA
>CAZZPF010000001.1:0-3590 GCA_964655515.1 uncultured Candidatus Saccharibacteria bacterium | reverse complement strand
ATGTCTAAACTCAAAACCTTGACATATTATTCTATCCATGCTATACATATAAAGTCAGTTTCAAACAGCTTTTCGACAACAAACACAGGTCGGCTTAGAAAGGGCCAGGTTACCTGATACAAAAACCGAATAAGTTAATATGTACTTTATCATTATAATCTGGACAATTTTAGGATTTTTCCTGGGAATGTTTCTCGATGATTTCAACTATCATGGAAGAAGAATTCCTGATCCGATTATTTATTTAATTGGTGGTCCAATGTGGTGGTTCCTTGGATTTGCAAAATGGTTTTCCGGTGCCTGACGGCCACCAACACTGATAATCTCATCGACCTTCCAACCCTGGGAGGTCTTTTTTATTCCTTCTCAATCTCAAACCTATCAGATGCATTCAATAGACTGGAATCTGATTTTTTTAGTTCTGATCTCAATTTAATTTCCTTTAATATATCTCTAGAATCGATAAGTTGATATTTCCCTCCCGTATTAGAATCTAATATTTTTCGAATCTTTGATTTTACTTCTTTCCATTCAGTGAGTAATTTTTCATTCATATTATTTTTAACTAAATTTAGTAATTATTTCTTCTCCTTAAACTCGGCATCTTTTACATCACCTTCTGAACCTTTTCCATCACCGGCTGTCGGTGTCTGTGATGCTTGTGCTTTAGACAATATCTCACCTATCTTTGACAGCTCGCTTGATAGAGCCTCCGTAGTCTTTTTCAATTGTGCCTGATCTGTTCCCTCTTTTGCTGTCTTTACATCTGCAACTTTATCTTCAATAGACTTTCGCAAGTCGGCAGGTACTTTATCACCAGCATCTTTCAATGACTTTTCTGAAGTATGGATAAGCTGTTCTGCTAGATTCTTGGCCTCAACCATTTCCTTTTTCTTGGCATCTTCTACGGCATTCATCTCTGCATCTTTTTTCATCTTCTCAACTTCTTCTTTTGAAAGACCTGAACTTGCAGTGATTTTAATCGAATTCGCCTTGCCTGTTGCCTTATCTTTTGCAGTCACGCTTAGAATTCCATTTGCATCAATATCAAATGTCACTTCAACCTGTGGCATACCACGCTGTGCTGGTGGAATACCGTCAAGTATAAACCTTCCCAATGACTTATTATCCCCCGCCATAGCGCGTTCGCCTTGAGTTATGTGAATTTCTACTGATGTTTGATTGTCAGCCGCTGTAGAGAAGATTTGGGACTTCTGGGTAGGGATAGTGGTGTTCTTTTCAATTAATTTCGTAGCCACACCACCCATTGTTTCAATTCCTAGAGAAAGTGGTATAACATCCAATAGAAGGACATCTTTAACATCTCCTGCCAAGATTCCGCCTTGAATAGCAGCGCCGACCGCAACCACTTCGTCAGGATTGACTCCCATGTGGAGCTCCTTACCGAAGAAATCCTTTACAGCTTTTTGCATGGCTGGCATGCGTGTTTGTCCACCGACCAGAACCACTTCATTTATATCAGCCACCTTAAATGGAGAGGCTTCCATAGCTCTTTTTGTAATAACCATTGCCTGATCAATAAATTCTTTAGTCAATTCTTCAAGTTTTGTCCGAGTGATAGTAACCAAAAGATGCTTTGGACCATCTGCGCCAGATGTAAGGAATGGAATATTAACCTCGGTTTGCATGGCTGTGGAAAGCTCTATCTTTGCTTTTTCAGCCGCCTCATCTAGTCTTTGCAAAGCCAATGCATCCTTTCTTACATCAATTCCCTCTTGCTTCTTAAATTCATCAGCCAGCCAATTTATAATTTTTTGATCAATGTCTTTTCCACCAAGATGCGCATCACCATCCACAGATTTCACTTCTACGACATCATCACCCACTTCAAGCACGGAAATATCAAATGTACCTCCACCGAAGTCAAAGACTGCTATCTTCTCATTCTTCTTTTTATTAAATCCATAAGCCAGTGCGGCAGCTGTCGGCTCGTTTATAATTCTCTTTACATCAAGGCCTGCAATCTTTCCAGCATCTTTTGTCGCCTGGCGTTGTGCATCGTTAAAGTACGCCGGTACAGTAATAACCGCCTCCGTAACTTTCTCACCAAGCCGAGCTTCTGCATCAGCTTTCATTTTTCCTAGAATCATTGCCGAAATTTCTTCCGGTCTATACCATTTATCTCCCATTTTCACTTCTATGCCTCCTGTTGTTGATTTTTTAATTTCAAATGGCACTGAAGCGCGATCTTTTTGAACCGCAGGATCATCAAAGGTGTGTCCAATGAATCTTTTTATTTGATAAATTGTATTCTTCGGATTCGTCACTCCTTGGCGCTTGGCCAAGAGTCCTACCATGCGCTCTCCGGTCTTGGACAGCGCTACAATAGAGGGTGTTGTTCTAGCACCCTCTGCATTTTCTAGTATCTTTGGAGTACCAGCTTCCATCACTGCGACGGCAGAGTTGGTAGTACCCAAGTCGATTCCAATAATTTTTGACATAGTTAAATAGATTAAATAATAATGTTAATAAAACAAAATATTTATCTATTTGATGGAGCTCGTGTGGGTTGGCTCATGAAAAATTCTAAAGAAAAATATGGAGATAATATTGATTGTAATAAAACAATTATTTTTTCAATAGCTACTTTACTTTCATTTAAAAATGGCAAGCACAAAACTTTCTCTTTAACTAAAGGTTCAGCAGAAATAATCTGACCTTGAAAAATTCCATTGATTTCTATAACAGTAAACCGTACACGGAGTAAAATACCGTTTTTATCTTTGATTATTCGCTCAAAAACACTGTTTAGTTGTTTATTCTCAATAGCTAACATATTTGCAATATAACATTATTTTTTAAACTCGCCAACTTTTACCTTTGGTGCCTTCAACACTTTTCCATTAAGCTCATAGCCCTTCTGAATAACATAGGTAATAATATGATTTTTCTTTTCATCATCTACTTGTTCGTGTTCTATGGCTTCGTCTCTCATAGGGTCAAAAAGTGTACCAATAGGATCAATTTCTTTTAATCCAAAATCTTCCAAAACTTTTTTAAGTTGATTGGCAATATATTCCACACCCACGCGCCAGTTTTTATCTGCTTTTTCCCATACTTGCTTATTGCCTATTGCCATATTAAAGCTATCAAGAACTGGTATAAGTTCGACTATCAAGTTTTCATTAAAAAAGCGAGCGAAGTCTTTTTGTGCTTGTTGATCTCGTTTACGGACATTAATAAACTCGGCCTTATCTCTTTGCCAGTTATTAAGATACTCTTGTTTTTCTGTAAGAGCGGTTTTTAATTTTTCTCGAAGATTTTTTATGGTTTCTTGACCGGATTCTTCTTCTGGTTCAATTGTTATTTCATCTTCTTTTGTATCCATATCTTTTTTATCGTTTAGACCATTGTGGGGATTTTCGAGCTTTTTTCAAACCGAATTTTCGACGTTCTTTTGCTCGTGGATCTCGCTTTAACAATCCAGCTTTCTTCAAACGACCCCGCAATTCTTTGTCATATTCTATAAGAGCACGGGCTATACCGTGTCTGACAGCGTCTGCTTGACCACTGATGCCGCCCCCCATTACTAAGATCGGAAGAGCACACGTCTGAACTCCACTCACAAT